>JAXDMF010000277.1:0-3830 GCA_034666205.1 Gemmatimonadales bacterium | reverse complement strand
AGCAAACGAGATCCCATATAGTCGACTGGCCGTGGTTCGTCTGGCCGCGGTTCGTCACCTCCTCCGGTAATCCACCGGACACAGCGACGACATCGTGAAGCACCAGGACAGCCGCCCACCAGATGATCATGGCCACGATCCCCGCCAGAAGCTGTCCGGTCAATAGGACGACACAGAGGAGAAGAGCCAGTGCACCCAGGCCTCGCAGCATCAATGAGCGCGCGATGCCGTACATGTCTTCGCGCTGCTGCATCCGCCCGTACAAGAGATCTGACATGGACTCGACCGCCTTCAGGCCACCGATTCCAAGGATGATGTATGCTGTCTCCCCCCGATACCCGGATATGAGTACGATGGCACTGATAACCGCGAGTGCGAGCGTGCTCGTGAAGAAGCGCAGGCGAAGGTACTGGCCGAACGCGTACTGACCGGACATATCCGTGGATTGCACAGCGCGAAGCTGGAGGTTGGCGAACATCACGACCGGAGCGGTGACCGCCAGGCCGAGCGCAAATTGGCCCACCGATTCCGCGGGGGCGAGCTTTGCGATCACGACCAGCATACCCCACTGGCATGCGGCGTAGACACCGTTGCCGATCAATGACCATGTGGCGTTCGATTGAAGACTGGGAGTGCCAGGCAATCGCGCTAGCGTTGCCCGGGCAACTGATGTTCCCCTCTCTGCCCTGCGTGATTGGACAGAGGTCCCACTCACGCTGCTCATCTGAAGGCGTCGGCGTACCGATATCCGGAGTAGTCGCCGCCGTAGCTCGCATCCCGCTTCATATCGAAGTCGTTCAGCACTGCGCCCAACACCGGCACCCTCACATTTCGTAGTTGCTCCATGCTGAAGGCCAGCTCGCCTCGCTGCGTTTTCCCAGCACGAGCCACCAGCAGCACCCCGTCTACCTGAGTGCCCGCAATGGCGGCGTCGGTCACCAGGTTGATTGGCGGGCAGTCCACCAGCACGACATCGTAGAGTGGCTCGACCAGATTGAGGACCTGACGCAACCGGTTGGATCCGAGAAGATCTGCCGGATTGGGCGGTGGAGCGCCTGCACCGATCAGGTGGAGTAGTCCTTCTGCGCCGAGGTCGATTTCCTGGGTCGCGGCCTCCAGGTTCGTTCGTCCAATCAGCAGGTCGGACAACCCTGGCTCCCGTCCCACGCCGAACACCCGGTGCAGCGTGCCGCGGCGCAGATCGGCGTCGATCACGATGACTTTGAGCCCTTGCTGCGCCAGTGTAACGGCCAGATTGGAGACGGTGGTACTCTTTCCGTCCCCAGGCGCCGGGCTCGTGACGATGATGGACTTGGGTGGACGGTCAGGGCGCACGAATGCCAGGCTGGTGCGAAGTGCCCGGTAAGCCTCGGAGTCGGGGCCATGCGGATCGCGGCCGGCAATGAGCGACAGCGATATCCCCACCGGCCGGAGCTCGATTGACTGGACTCTCCGGCGGCGGAATCGGTACTTCACCCGCGCATCGCGGATATGCGGGATAAGGCCCAACACCGGCACCCGGGTAACGCTCTGCAGCTCCTCCCGGCTGTGTATGGCGGTATCGAGCCACTCGCGGCCGAACGCGCAAGCCAACCCCAGTCCGATTCCCAGGAACATCGAAAGGAAGAGATTCAAGCCCTTGCGGGGAGCGACTGGCACCTCTGGTAGAAAGGCCTCATCTACCACTTGTGCGCTCGGATCCTCGACCGCCTGGGCGATCTCGGATTCCTTGAGTCGCGTTTGGAGCAGCGTGTAGATCTCGCTCAGGACTTGATTGCTCCGCTGCAGCCTGGCATAGTGAACTTCCTTGGCCGGGATCTTCTCCAGCCGCTTACCGAACCCGGCCAGGCTTCCATCAAACGAGGCCACCTGCTGGCGTAGGCCATCGAGATAGGTCAGTACCACTCCCTGAACTTGCGTCTCCAGGTCGGCGATCATGCCGCTCAGCGAAACGACGTCGGGATCCTTGGGTGTGCGCCGCAGGAGGAGAGTGGCGCGCTCGTTGTCGAGGGTCGTCAAGGATGAGAGCAGAGCTGAAGTGGCCTGATTCCGGAACAGGGTGGGGAAGGCGAGCAGGCGGCGGTATGGCGATGGTTGCCCCGGGCTGGCCGGGCTGCTGCGCGCCTCGACCACGAGCCGCTCGAGTGCGGCCCGTTCGCCCTCGACCTCGCCCCGCTGCGCCTGAAGCTCCGCCAGCCGCTGCACCTGGCTTCCGGCCTCCGCCTCGAGGCTCACGACGCGCTCCGCCTCGCGGAATACCCTGAGGCTGTCCTCGACCCGACGAAGCTGATGGGAGAGCGTATCAAGCTGCGAGCGAAGGAACCCAACCGTGCTGCGTGCTCCCGTCTTCCTCAGCTGCACCCGCTGATCGATAAAGCTGCGCACCAGTACATTGGGCACACTCTGAACGATCTCCGGATCGTACCCGCGGTACCGCACATTGATGATGTTCGCGTCACGGTTCGGGCGGCTCACGCTGAGGCCCTGTTGCAGCTCGTCGATGCCCGCACTCGGCGTCATCACCCGCAGGATGAACTCTTCCTGGCCCTTGGCCTCCGGCGCCAACCGCAGGAAGACGCCCGGAAGCCGGACTTCGCGATCGACACCCGCCGGACCGATGATTGGTTCCGAAGTGCGCCGACGCAGCAGGCTAAAAGTGGTGTCCTGGCGTGTGATCTGGAACGTGCCGTCACCTTGCCGGGTGAACCGGTACCGCCCCGCCGGCGCGCTGTCGGACAGCTCGACTGATGCGATGATCCGGCTTCTCGGGACCCGTGCCGGTTCGATCATCGCCAGTCTGAGCTGGAGATGCTCAACCACATTCTGCGCCAGCGCCCGGCTCCGGAGCACCTCCATCTCCGTGCTCACCTCGGTCTCACCGCCACCGAGCTGCTTCAGCACATCGAGCCCCGGCACCGCCGATTCCTTCTCCGCAATCCTCAGCGTGGACGACGCCTGGTACGCCGGCGTGGTTCGGGCTGTGATGAGCCAGCCCGTGGTGAGTCCCACGCCGAGACACGAAAGGACAAGTCTCCAGCGGCGGCGCAGGACTCCCCACGCTGCCCGAACATCCATCTCACCCTCTTCGGGGTGAGGACTGACATGCGGGGCCGGCAGCGGCGCAGGCGCTATGGCAACAAGCTCGTTCGACATGGCTCAGCGCCGCAGCGCAATGAACAGGCTTGCGGCCGTCCCCAGGAGGCCCACCGTGAGTGCGGTGTTGCGGCTCAGCCAGCTGCGCTGCGGCACGTAGAGTTGATCGCCCGAGCGGATCGGCGAATCGGCAATCCGGGAGGCTTGCTGGAGCTTGGTCAACACGCGCTTCCCGTCCCGCCGCAACTCCACCTGGTCACGTTTCCCCTCTGGCGCCGCTCCGCCGGCGAGCGCCACCACATCCGCGACCGTCATCGTGGGGTCCACCGGATACACCCCGGGCTTCTGCACGGCGCCCAGGACGCTGATCCGCCGGAGTGCCACCACCTCGATGGAAGGATTGTTGAGATACTCTGCGTAGGCCCGCACCAGCCGGGGCTGCAATGAGTCGGCTTGAACCGAGGCTACCTCCGTGGACCCTAGCCTCGGCAATATGACGAACCCTCGTTTGTCGACCAGAAACTCCCCGGAGAAGTCGGGCTCGCGCCAGATGCGGAGGCGGAGAACATCGCCGGGCCGAAGATTGTCGACCGCCGCGAGGCGGCTGGCGGTCTGCGCCAGCGCAATGGGAGTGCGCAAGCCCAGGAGCACCGCGGCCAGCAGCAGTGGTGTCATCAGTATTCTGTTGAGCAAGGTAGTGACCGGTAGAAAGGTTCCGGGTCGGGAAATGCCTGAGG
>JAXDMF010000276.1:0-3337 GCA_034666205.1 Gemmatimonadales bacterium | reverse complement strand
CATACCGTGCTGCTGTTGCCATAGTCGCAGACGCCACTGGTGTGGGTGGCCAGGTTCTCGACGGTGATGTCGCTCCAGGGGTAGTTGGTGCCCCAGCGAGCCCCGTCGCCATGCTCCAACCAGAGCGACGCCGGGTCGGTGAGGTTCACGCCGCACTTGCTCATCGCGTGCACCAGCGTGGGTGCACCCAGGAGGCCCTTGGTCGCGGAGTACACCGAGTAGGCCGTGGTGCCGCCCCGGTCGTAAATCACCTTGTCGTTGCGGATGACGATGAAGCGCCTGGTGTAGTGCTTGGGATCCCGGATGGTGTTCCAGATCGACAGCAGCGTCTTGGTGCAGCCCAGTTGCCGGGTGCTGCCACACATCCCCTGACTCTCGGGCGTGGCTGAACCCCAGCCGAACACGCCCAACACCGCCGCCGCGACGCTCGCGCGAGGTGCCGCGGGCGGGGTGGGCGGCTCGGTGACCCGGCACCCGATGGCGAGCAGCACGAGCGGTATCGCTAGTATGGGTCGAGCAGGCACGCGACCTCCGGGCTCCGTGGGGTTGGCTCGCGTCGGATGGGAGGCTACAGTAAGGTGCGGCGGACCGGAACTGTCAAGTATGACGCGACTCGAGTCGCCGCTCGGCAGACCGTGGCTGCGCCACAGGAGAGGTATATGACGCTGCACTCTAGCGATTCAATTGCGGGAGCCTTCGTGTTGTTGTCGGGTGTCTCCCTCGCAGCCTGTAGCGACGCGGTAGACCAGCGGGCGGACGAGCCGGCGCTGTCGGCGACGGCTACAACCATCAGTTGGGTCCCCAAGTCGCAGATGAAGCAGATCGCCAGCACCAAGGGATGCGACTCGTGGACGCCGACCTGGGCGCTGGACGGAAATCTCTACACCGCGTACGGCGACTGCCGGCCGAAGGGAGCGCCGCAGAAGATCGGCATGGGGTACGGCCGGCTCTCCGGGTCAACCGGATACGGCATCACCTTCACGCCGGTGCCGACCGGCGACCCGCTCGACTGGGACGACGCGGCGAGCGGCGCCGGGGTGGAGGCGCTGGGCGACGGCCCGGCCAGCGAGAAGCCGGCGGGAATGCTGCACGTCGATGGCCGGCTGTGGTACTGGATCCGGAACATCACCCCCGGCGCCGGCACCGGCGTGCGGTTGAAGTACTCAGCCGATTACGGTTCAGCAAATCCCCAATTCACCTGGGCGAGCTGGAGCGTGCCCGAGATCGGCTACGCCTCGTTTGTCCAATATGGCAAAGGATATTCCGGCGGGCCCACCCGCTACGTGTATGCCGTCATCCCGATGCGGTCCGGCACCACGGGCAGCGTGAGCAACAGCGCGTACGACCTGATACCGGCATTCGGACTGATCCGCGGATCCCGCAGCGATCTCACGGCGCAGGGCAACTGGAAGTACTTCTGCGGCAGCGCGACCACCCCGGCGTGGTGCTCCTCGTTCGGAGCGGCGAAGCCGGTCGTCTTCGTGGCGGGGAAGAAGTTCGCTCCCCGCGCCGGCATGAGCTGGAACCGGCCGCTGGGCAAGTTCATGCTTTCGCTGGTCTACGATCCGACGCCGGCCACGACGGGCGACAGCCCCCGCTTCTCCGGTGGGCTCATGGTCCTCTTGGCTCCAACGCCGTGGGGTCCCTGGGAGACTGTGTTCTCGAGCGCGGGTACCTGGCCGGGTGGTACCAGCAGCAGCGCGTGCGGGACCACCGGCTGGGGCGCGGGCGAGCGGGCGGACATTCCCACCAAATACATCAGCGCTGACGGCAAGACTTTCTATCTCTTCAGCTCCGGTGGCGACTGCCTGTCGATCGCACGAGGGGTCCTGACCCCCTGATTGCTGCTATCGCTGGACGCAGCTGGTGAGCGGGCGCTTCCGGGCGATCACGCCCAGTGCCTTGGCCGCGCTCTGGATGTCGGGCCGATCGTGGAAGCCGCTCCGGAAGTTGGGCCCCCAGGACCAATCCACCGAGGCGCACACGTAGGGCTCGGTCATCGCCACCGACTTGTAGTACATCAGCTCCGCCGCGCTCATCTGGTAGAGGTCGGGCCGAGTGCCTGGCAAGGTGGTGCCGGGAACATTGGGGAGACACCAGCCTCGAGCCGCCGGCCCGCAGCCGCCGTTCAGCAGATTCACGCCCGCCACCAGCCCGAGATGCTGCCGCTTGGCCGATGCCGCCTGCGAGCCGAAGAACTGCTCCGGTGAGCCCCACCGGGGACGCGGCCCGGGGTACTGGGCCCAGGCGGTGGTGAGCCACTGCCAGTGGGGTCGCGCCTCGAGCTGAGTCGGCAGCGCGCGGATCACGACTGGCGCGTCGGGGCATCTGGCCTGGATCACTCCGGCAACGGTATCCCACTGGGCCAGCCTGGTTGCGAGCGGTGCGGGTCCCCACCCGGCGTCGGTCACGTCGTCACCGATATAGAAGGCGACGATGGTCGAGTCCTGCACTCGCGCGCAGAGGCCGGGCCAGGGCCAGCCGTCCAGCTCGGCCCGAGCGGCCTCGACGCTCAGCGCCCCGCTCGAGTCCTTGAGCTTGACCAGTCGGATCTGGGCGAAGGTCCTGGCGCCGCATTCCCGGGTGCGCTGGAGATCGCGAAGCACGGTCGCGGTGAAGACCGGGATGGTGGTGCCGGTGTAGCCCAGGGTGCAGAGGCTGTCGGGCGGCAGCTGGCTGGGACCATTGGGCAGGCCCAACACGACCGGGGGCCGCACCGCCCAGTGCGAGTCGGGTAGGACCAGGACGGTGGTGACCACTCGGCCGCGACTATAGAAGGTGGTGTCGCCCAGCTTGCTGCTGTCGGCCCAGGACGTCGTGTAGCTCGCCGCCTCCGAGGTGGTGGAGCGGAAGGGTCGGACGAGGGAGGCGCTGCCGGCTGCGATGAGCAGGAGCGCAGGTAGTGGTCGCATTGTCCGGTCCTCCGATGCGTTGGTTGGCGGTAGGCAGTCATCGCGAGCGGCCGTTGGGCCGCGTGGCGATCCCGTTGGTTCCGCCTGTCCGCTGCGGGATTGCTTCGGCGCTAACGCGCCTCGCAATGACTGCCCGTCCGCCTGTCCGCCTCATGCCACCTCTTTATCTACCGCCGCCTTACCTACCGCCGCTTTACCTACCGCCACTTCTCCTCGGGCATAGAGGAGGAAAGGCGAAGAACGTGCCAAACTTTTCACTCGCGCCGACGGCTGAGTACGACACTGTTCCCGATCATGCCTTGTCGGCGAATGTGCGGGCGAGTCTATCAGGCGTGCGGGCGAGTTTGACGGACGTCAGTGCGAGTGTGACGGACGTGAGTGTGAGTCTGCTGGGGGTGAGTGCGACTCTGGCGAATCTGAGTCAT
>JAXDMF010000275.1:0-4861 GCA_034666205.1 Gemmatimonadales bacterium | reverse complement strand
TCTCTGATAAGAAAAGGGCGCCCCGGAAGGCGCCCCTGAAAACCGTAAATGAAAGGAAGATCCTTAGCGATCGCTCCGGAGCGTCACATTGACGTCGGCGCCGACCTGAGCACCGACCTGCTTGGCCTGGTTGAAATCCGACCGCAGCGTCGGCAGGTCGCGGTTCACCAGGTCCCGGACCTGGGTCGAGTGGGCCGAGCGGCCTTCCTTCTCGAAGTAATCGATGTAGTCCTTGTGATTCCGCACCACCATCGTCATGTAGGCCCGGTCGAAGTCTCGCCCGGACAGCTTCTGGAGTTGGTTCAGCTTTGCCTTGTGGTTCTTACCGATTCCCGGCTTGAACTGCTGGCCATTACTCGAAGCCATGGCTGACCACTCGTCCTGCAGCCTGTTGTGGTCGGCCGCGATCCGCGCGGCGAGCTGCTTGACCGCGGAGCTCTGGCCCTTGCTTTCGGCAAGCTGGGCGAGGCGCACCTCCAGCATGTTGTCGGCGGCGACCTCACGAATGAATTGATTGTCCGCTCGCACGTTGGCCTGCCCACCCTGCGCCGGCGGAGGCGTGGTGGTCACCACGGCGTTCACTTGACTACCCACCTGCTGGGCAAGCGTCAGGTGCTGCTGCAGGACGGGCAGGCTCCTGGCGGCGAAATCTCGCACCTGAGGTGAATCCGCGTTTCGACTCTGATTGTCAAACTGGGCCACGTCGGTCTGATGGCCCTGGATCATCAAGCTCATATAGGCCTGATCGAACTGCGACCCGGAGATGTTCTGCAGGCTATTGATCTTGTCGTTCTGATCCGAGGTGAGAGTCGGGTTCAATGCGATGCCGTTGGCCGATACTATCGAGCCCAGATCCTGTTCTAGTCTGGTGTGATCATTCACCATGCGCTGCCCGAATTGCTTGACCGCGGCGTTACTCGCCTTGCTCTGGGCCAGCTGGCCGAGGCGGATTTCCATGAGATTGACGCTGGCAGCCTCACGCAAGAACGGGAGATCGTTATTCATTTCCCGGTCGCCGCTCTGGGTGGGTGTAGCGGCGGGGTTGGGTGTGGGCGTCGGAGCCGAAGTCGTTGTCGGTGTCCGAGGGTTTGTCCCCGGCGCCGCAACCTGGGCCTGCAGTGCGATCATCGGCGCCGTGAGAGCTACCGCCAGTCCACCTCCGGCAGTGACGATGCGTGTGAGTACGGACATACGACCTTCCTTTCCTATGGTCGAGACTCGGCCACTTCGGCCGCGCTGTCGACGGGATCTGAGATCAGGCATCATGTCAGCATAGCGGTAGTGCCAGCTGGATGATGTGACCGCGAGCACAGGTTGGCCCCTGCCCGCTGGAAGGGTGGCTACAAGGCAATCCTCGGGCCACTCCGCAGCTGAGCGCTTATGCCGTTTCAGGAGTCGACTTTAGAGCCTGGTGGAACGGCGGACACTTCGGAAGGGATAGAAAAGATGTCCTACGGCAGGGACTCGGCCTGCTCCTCGAGCTGGGACGGATCCCTTGACGCCGCCGTACGCCATGCGCTCATGCCGAAGGTGCCTTGTTGCCCGCCGCTATCGGCTGACCAGGGCGAGGATGTTGCCGTCCGGGTCCTTGAACCATGCGGCCTTGGTCTTTCCAGTGCCGTGCACGTCTCCCTGGCGAGTGGCACCCGGGAAGTCGTAGTGCTCGAAACGCACTCCCTTGGCCTTCAGGTCTCGGACAACACCTTCCAGGTTCTCGACTGCCCAGGTAGCGGCCGTGGCCTTGTTGGTACCGGCGTACTGCGACTCGTACACCAGCACACTGGAGTTCCCGCTCTTGTATCCCTGCACCCCTGGTTCCTCGGTTGGCATCGGCTTCAACCCGAGGGTGCCCTCATAGAACTTCCTGGCTGGCTCGATTTTCTTGACCGCAATCGTGGCGATAGCATCTGTGCTCGCTAACACGCACCCTCCTCTGTGGGTATTCTCAGATACCGGTCGTTAAGCGCCACTTCGGCCAGCCGGCTCCGCCTCGGCGGCGGCCGGGTCGTGCTGCCAGATGGCAAACATGTTTCCCTCGGTGTCCGTCAGCTGGGCGAACCACCCCATCCCCGGGACCGGCCTCTTCGGCATCACGACCTTGGCGCCGAGTCGCTCCGCTTTCCGAGTAAAGTCGTCGACCTTTTCCACGGCGATATAGTTGATCGGGGCCTGCCCCGGCATCATCCGGCGCATGATCCCGCCGTTCACGCCCGGCCGAGTAGGCATCCCTTGGGCGTTGGTTGGGACGGTCTCCACCAGCGAGTACTCCATGGGCCCGCCCATAGGTTTGACCTCCCAGCCGAACAGCTCACGGTAGAACTTGATTGCCCGCTCGGGCTGATCGGCAGGAATCTCGAAATGCACGACAGTGTGATCCATGATGGGTGCTCCTTCCAGAGACGTTGACTGTGGCCCGCTGTCCCGCTTGCTATACAGACCGGTTGGTATGTATGATATGAAACCGACGCCGTCAAGACCGGCTTACAGGCTGAAACGGAAATCGTTACATGCGGGCCGGTAGGCAGCCCCCTTTCCTGGAATAGCATGGCAAAGGCTATGGTGAAGCGTCGTGGACGGGATCCCGACGTCACCCGGGACAAACTGCTCCAGGCCGCGTTCGAGGAGATCTATCGACGGGGATTCCAGGCCGCCAGCCTGGATACCATCCTGGCCAAGGCAGGGGTCACCAAGGGCGCGCTCTACCATCACTTCCCCGACAAGGCCTCGCTGGGCTATGCCGTGGTGGACGAGGTAGTGAAGGGTTTCCTGTTGGAGCGCTGGGGGGTGCTGGAGCCGCCCAGCCGCGATCCGGTCACCACGCTGCAACGGATCCTGCGCCGGAGGGCGGCCAACCTCACCGCCCATGAAGTCGAGCTCGGGTGTCCGCTCAACAACCTGGCCCAGGAGATGTCTCCCCTGGACCAACGATTCCGGCGGGGGGTCAGCGCCACCTTCGACATCTGGACTGCAGCGGTGGCCAAGGATCTCGCGCGGGGCCAGGCAGAGGGTACCGTGCGGAAGAATGTGGATCCGCGGAAGATCGCCGCATTCGTCGTCGCCTCCATCGAGGGCTCGTTCGGTCTCGCCAAGAGCGCCCAAAGTGCCGCGATGCTCCGCTCCAATCTCGAGGTGCTGCGCTGGTTCCTCGAGAGCCTTCGCCCGGCGCCGAAACGCTAGGCAGCGAGGACCTGATTTGTGACTTACCTGCTGGCGATCGGTTCTGCGCTGTTCTATGGGGCGGCCGACTTCTCTGGCGGCCTCGCCACCCGGCGCGCGGGGGCCATCCCCGTGGTTCTCCTCTCCCAGGCCAGCGGGCTGGTTCTGCTCGCACTGATCCTGCCGTTCCTGGCCCATGCCTCGCCTTCGCGGGCTGATCTGCTGTGGGGCGCGGTGGCCGGCCTGACCGGCGGAATCGGCGTCGCGCTGCTCTATCGAGCACTCGCCATCGGAACAATGGCGGTAGTGGCGCCCACGACAGCGGTCTGTGCCGTCACCATTCCAGTGGTGGTGTCGGTGCTGCTCGGCGAACGGCCGCTGCCGCTGGCGATTGCAGGAATCGTCCTGGGGATCGTGTCGATCCTGCTGGTCAGCCGGCAGGCTGCGGCGCAGACAGACAGCCATGGCCTGGCAGTACCACGCCGACTCCCAGCGGGAGTCGGCACCGCATTCGCCTCAGGCGTCGCGATCGGCTTCTTCTTCCTGTCGCTCGCCCAAACCGGTTCCGGCGCCGGAATGTGGCCGCTCATTGTCGCGCGCTTGTTTTCGGTGACGCTCTTCGGTGCGGTCGCGGTTGCCGGCGCACGGTCCATTCGGATGCCGGCCCCGGTGGTCGCGCTCGCCATCGGAGGCGGCATCATGGACATGGTGGCCAATGCGCTGTATATGCTGGCCGCGCGGCAGGGGCCACTCAGCCTCGTGGTGACTCTATCGTCGCTGTACCCCGCCAGCACGGTGCTGCTGGCGCGGGTCGTCCTCGCAGAGCGCTTGAACGCGTGGCAGATCAGCGGGGTCGGGTGTGCCCTGGCGGCCATCGTGCTGATCGTCAGCGGCGCCCGATAGGACAAGAGCCAACGGCGATCGGCAAATCATTTGGAGAACAGGTCCATCACAGATGACAACTCGATACCAGGCGGAGTCACCACAGCATCCCCGGGTTGCGCCGGAAAGGGTCGGACCGGATGACCCCCGTTACCGGGACCTCGTCGGCCGAGGATTCAATAAGCGATTCGTAAGCAAGCCCGATTACGTGCGCCTGGTCGGCTCAACGGAGCAAGTAGTGGAGGCCGTGCAGGACGCAGTGCGCGACAGGCTGCGGGTTGCGGTCCGCAGCGGAGGACACTGCCTCGAGGGTTTTGTCTCGGACCCTGCGGTGCGGGTGGTCATCGACACCTCGCTGATGACGGGCGTCTCCTACGACCCGGAAATGGGCGCTTTCGCTATCGAGGCCGGTACCACACTCGGCGAGGCATATCGCAGGCTGTTCCTGGGCTGGGGAGTGATGATTCCAGCCGGCGAGAGTCCCGATCTCGGAGTCGGTGGCCACGTGCTCGGTGGCGCCTTCGGGTTCTTCTGCCGGCAGCACGGACTCGCCGCGGATCACCTGTACGCGGTCGAGCTGGTCGTGGTGGATCAGACCGGAACGGCCAGAAGCGTAATAGCCACCCGGGAGCCATCCGATCCGAACCGGGAGCTGTGGTGGGCACACACCGGCGGCGGCGGCGGCAACTTTGGGGTGGTTACTCGGTACTGGTTCAGGTCGCCCGGCACGAGCGGAACTGATCCGGCTGCGCGGCTGCCAAGGGCACCGGACTCTATCGTGGTATGTCGGGTGTCGTGGAATTGGGACGCCATGAATCGGCGG
>JAXDMF010000274.1:0-6011 GCA_034666205.1 Gemmatimonadales bacterium | reverse complement strand
AAGCGGGGAAGCTGGGAAGGAGCGAACCAAGCCTGTCACGCCGGCCGGGCTGCACTCTCCCGCTGCAGGTGCGTCCCCGCCTCCCCGCCTCCCCGATGTCGCGCCTCCCCGGGTCCCCGCTTCCCCGCTTTCCTCCGAGCAATGGATCGGCCAGCGAGTTCTCCTCGCCATCGGCGTCGTCGCCCTCATCCTCGCGGCCGGATACCTGCTGCGTCTCTCGTTCGACCGCGGCTGGATCTCACCCATCATGCGTTGCCTCGGCGGGGCCTGCGCCGGCGTGATTGTCGGAGCGGTCGGCTGGCGGCTTCAGCCCCGTTACCGCACCTACGGCGCAGCGTTGATCGGCTGCGGCGCGGCGATCATCTATCTCAGCGTCTGGGCCGCAGCCCGGCTCTACGAGGTGCTTCCTCCCACCACCGGCATCCTGGGACTCGCAATGGTGTCAGTGGCCCTCGCGATGATCGCGTTTGCCATTGACGTCGAGGCCCTCGGCACTACTGCGGCGCTGGGCGCGTTCTTCGCACCGCTGCTCCTGGGCCGTAACTCCGCTAACGCGGACCTGCTCCTGATGTATCTCGCCTCGATGGCGGCGGGACTCGGACTGGTCGCGGCGCGGCGGCGCTGGCGGCTCACGATGTTCGTTGTCGCCGTGAGCTTCTTCGGTGTGGCGTATTCTGGGGCCGCCGACCGCGGCACGCCCTGGGCCATACTGCTCTACGGCGTGCTCGGTGGAACCGCTGGAATCCATGTCGGTCTCCGGGAACGCTGGTGGGAGACCCGGCTGCTCTCATTCTCGGGTGGCTGGACGTTTGTCGCCGCGGCGAGCGACCGTCTTCACCATCCGTGGGCGATCCTCCTGGCGGGGCTGCTGCTGGCTGCGCCGGTGTGGTGGTACGCACTACACTCCAGCCGGATCCTGCCGGCCCAGCTTCCGACTGGATCGGTCGCGCCGGGTTGGTCGCTGGGCGAGGCGCTGTACTTCTTTCTCACCCCGGTCCTTCTGGGTTGGGCGGTCCGTGGCCTTGACCCGGGCTGGTTCGACGCGAAGCCCGGCGCTGTCCCACTGCTGGTCGCGCTGCCATACCTCGTCGCCGGGTATCAACGACCGCGACCGGCCTTTGCCCTGGTTGGCGCGGCGGCGGCCGGTCTTGCCGCCTGGCAGCACTGGGATGGCGTTGAGCGGGTCTGGGCTCTCCTCGCGCTGGTGCTCCTCTGGGCGGCACTCGACCATCTGTTCACCCGCGAGGACGGCCGCTGGTTTGCCTTGGGTACTCTCTGGGCGGCGCTCGATCAGCTCTTCACCGGGGCGCTCGCCGGACGCACCGCCGCGGATTCTGCCTTTGTAGGAGCGTGGGCGTTGGCATTGTGGGCGACGGTGGCCGTGACCGTAGCGCTCGCGGCCGGCCTCTGGCGCCGTGTCGGCGCGGCGAGCGCTCCTCCGCTCATCAGGGGCGGGCTCTGGGCTCTCGGTGGGGCCATGGTGCTCTTCGGGGCAACCGGGGAGATCCAGCGTTACTTTGTGTTGAAGACGCTTTCCGCTCAGACTGCGAGCCTCGCGTCGGGGCTGGCCGTCAGCGCCTGGTGGCTAGTGTTCGCGGCCGCGCTGGTCGTCGTCGGGTTCCGCCGCGCCCTCAAGCCGGTCCGGGTCGCTGGACTCGGTGTCGCGGGGCTCGCGGTAGTCAAGGTTCTCCTGTTCGACCTTTCCTCACTCGACGCTCTCTATCGGGTCGGCTCCGTCTTCATTCTCGGCCTGGTCTTCCTCCTGCTCGCCTACCTCTACCACCGCCAGGGCAGGATGGCAGGCGGGGAGCGCGTCACCTGACAGACCTTTCCCGCCGCTCGTTTGCCGAGTCAGTCGCCCTGGCTGCGCTGGCACCCCTGATCGGCGCCAGGCCAGAGTCGATTCACCTGGCCAAGTGGGACGCGGCACTCCCGCCGGGCGCGGTCGCTGAGCCGGGTGCGCTCGCCAAGGCCCTGACCGAGGTGATTCGGGCCCAGTACGGCTCGAGGCTCTCCCCGAAAGACCTGAGCACCATTGCGCAGCAGGTTCAGAACGGGCTGGAGCGGGCGGACCAGCTCAAGAAGGTGGATCTGGCCAACGGTGACGAGCCTGATTTCGTTTTCACACCCAGTCGGCTACCGCTCGGGCCTCATGACTGATCTCACCTTTCTTTCCATACCCGAACTGGGCGTCCTTCTTCGATCGCGCCAGATATCCTCGGTAGAGCTGGCCCGGCACTTCCTCGATCGGCTCGAGCGGCTTGGTCCCGCCTACAATGCAGTGGTCACGGTCATGCGCGAGTCAGCCATCGCCGAGGCGCAGGAGCGGGACCGCGAGCTGGCGGCGGGAAAGGCTCGAGGGATTCTCCACGGGATCCCTTGTGGGGTGAAGGACCTGCTGGCAACCGACGGGGCACCGACCACCTGGGGCGCAACGCCGTACCGCAATCAGATGCTCAAGGGCGACGCCACCGTGGTCCGGCGGCTTCGCTCGGCCGGCGCGGTGCTCTGCGCCAAGCTCGCCATGGTCGAGCTCGCTGGCGGGATGGGGTACAACCAGGCGTTTGCCAGCTTTACCGGGCCGGGGAAGACGCCCTGGGACTCGTCACGCTGGTCGGGCGGATCCTCCAGCGGACCCGGATCGGCTGTTGGAGCAGGCCTGGTGCCCTTCGCGATCGGCTCGGAGACGTGGGGCTCGATCCAGTTTCCCGCGGCGTTCTGTGGGGTAAGCGGTCTCCGGCCTACCTACGGCAGAGTGAGCCGACACGGCGCCATGGCGTTGAGCTGGACCATGGACAAGCTGGGACCTCTGGCGCGAACCGCCGAGGACTGCGGGTTGGTTCTCGAGGCAATCGCGGGGCCAGACCCTCAGGACCCTACCACCATCCCGCAGGAGTTTGCGGCACCACGCTCTGCTCGCCTGAGGCGGCGGTATCGCCTCGGGATCCTCCGCGGTACGCGGGAAAAGGTTCAGCCCGAGGTGCTGCGAAACTTCGAGGCGTCGATCGCAGTGTTGCGACAGGTCGCCGATGTGGTCGAGGATCTCGAGCTCCCCGACCTGCCGTACGATGCCGCTGCGAGCATCATCATCGACGCCGAAGCCGCAAGTGCGTTCGAGTCGCTGTTCGAGACCGGCCGGATAACCGAGCTCTCCGCGCCGGAAGATCGTGTGGGAGGCTACGCAGGGCAGGTGGTACTGGCGAAGGACTATCTTAGGGCACTCCGGGTGCGGCGGCCCGCTTCCGTGGCGCTGGCTAAGCTCTTGAGCCAGGTGGATGCGATCGCTGCGCCATCTCTGCCGACCATCGCATGGCCGCTCGACGCCGCGTTCGACAAGGTATACCCGAATTATCCCGGCGGGACCAACATCAGTGGCGCGGCCAACCTATGCGGGGTGCCCGGCCTCTTCGTCATGAATGGTACCGGAGAAGCGGGCCTGCCGACCAGCCTCCAACTGACTGGTGGAGCGCTGGGCGAAGCCGCACTGCTTGCGATCGGTATGGCCTATCAGGAGCGCACGAATTTTCACCGGCTCCGGCCGCCGGGATTGTGACTCGCGGCTGGCCCACGTTATATCTGGGAGCCATGTCCTTGATTCAGAATCAGGAGTCGCAGTGACTGTGTCGGTTCTGCCTCCCTCTCCCTCCGCGTTCGCCAAGGCGAGCTGGGATGACGTCGCGCCCTACTTCGACGATCTTGCCGCCCGCCCGCTCGAGCCTTCCACCATCGACCCGTGGCTGGCCGAGTGGTCCCGGCTCGAGGAGCTGGTAAGCGAGGCGGCCTCCCGGGCCATGATCGCGTATACCATCGACACGAGCGATCGGGAGAAAGAAGCCGATCACCTTCGGTTCTCCACCGAGGTTCTGCCCAGAATGGAGGAGCGCAGCGTCGAGCTGGCCCGCAGGCTGGTGGAGTCCGGTCACTCGACGCCGGAGCTGGCCACGACGCTGGCCCGTTTCCGCACCCAGATCGAGATCTTTCGGGACGAGAACGTTCCGATCTTTGCCGAGCTGGAGGAGCATAGCGCCCGGTATCAGCGCATCACCGGATCCATCATGGTGGAGTGGGAGGGTGTGGAGCTACCGCTGCCTCACCTCCAGCCTTATCTCAAGAGTCCCGATCGGGCGGTCCGGGAGCGCGCGTTCCGTGCGGCCAGCCTGCCATACGTCCAACGCAGAGATGAGCTGGCCACGCTCTTCGACCGCATGTACCAGCTCAGGATGCGGGCGGCCCGGAACGCCGGCTTCGCCAACTTCCGGGACTACATCTTCCCCGCCAAGTTCCGTTTCGACTACACCCCGGCCGATTGCGAGCGATTTCACGAGGCCGTCGAGCAAACAGTGACCCCCGCGGTGGAGCGGATCATGGAAGCCCGCCGCAAGCGGCTGGGCCTCGACGTGCTCCGTCCCTGGGATCTCGCGGTGGATCCCTACCGCGAGAAGCCGCTGCGTCCATTCAGCGATGCATCCGAGCTGGCGGGAAAGGCCCAACGGGTCTTCGAGCGGATCGACCCGCTGCTGGGCCGCGAATTCCAGACCATGATCGATGAAGGGCTGCTCGATCTGGAGAGCCGGAAGGGCAAGGCGCCTGGAGGGTACTGCGAGACGCTGCACTTCCACGGCAGGCCCTTCATCTTCATGAATGCCGTGGGACTGGTGGAAGACGTCATGACTCTGCTGCATGAAGCCGGTCACGCCTTCCACGCCTTTGCCGCGCACCGGCTGCCTCTGATCTGGCAGCGTCATCCTGGCTCAGAGGCGGCCGAGCTGGCCTCGATGTCCATGGAGCTGCTCGCCACGCCCCATTTGACCCAACCGGTCGGCTACTTCACTGCTCAGGACGCGCGGAGTGCTTGGCTGGAACATCTGGAAGACATACTGCTCAGTCTGGTTCACATCGCGTCGGTCGATGCATTCCAGACCTGGATCTACACCAGCGGGCAGGGCGGCAACGCGGACGCCCGCGACGCGGCCTGGCTCCGGATCCGCAGCCGCTTCGAGCGCGGCGTGGATTGGAGCGGGCTCGAGCGGGAGCGGGTGGCCCGCTGGAATCGCCAGCTTCATATCTTCATGTATCCGTTCTACTACATCGAATACGGAATCGCGCAGCTCGGGGCGGTGCAGGTCTGGCGCAACAGCCTGGAAAATCCGGTTCAGGCCGTAGCGCGGTACCGAGAGGCGCTCTCGCTCGGCGCGGTCCAGACCCTGCCCGAGATCTATCGGACTGCGGGCGCCCGTCTCACCTTCGATGTGGACTCGATTGCCGAGCTGGTCCAACTGGTGGAACGCCACATCGACCGGGCGCGCTCGGAGCTCCGCAGTTGATTCCGGCCGTCATACTGACAAGATTCCAGCCGCTTCATCACCCCAGTCGGGTGCCTGCCGGGCTTCCCGGGACCTTTGTGGAGATACTGGATGGCCAAAGAAGAAGGCATTGAAATGGAAGGGGTGGTGACGGAGGTGCTGCCCGACCGGAATTATCGAGTCATGCTGGAAAACGGTCACGAAATCCTGGCCTACGCGGCCGGGAAGATGAGCAAATTCAAGATTCGCGTGTTGGAGGGCGACCGGGTCAGCGTGGTGCTCTCGCCGTACGATCTCACGCGTGGGCGGGTTATTTACCGTCACAAATGACCTCACCCGAAGCATGAAGTCATCCCGAGCGCAGCGAGGGATCTCTTGGTCCGCAAACAAAAAGGGCCGCTCAACTGAGCGGCCCTTTTGCTGAGGCCCACCATGAGGTGGGCCCTAGTTATTTCACCTTGGTGACGTTCTCGGCGGCGGGGCCCTTCGCACCCTGCACGATGTCGAACTCAACCCGGTCACCCTCGGCAAGGCTGCGGAAGCCTTCCGCCTTGATGGCGGTGTGGTGGACAAAGCAATCCTTGTCGCCGTTCTCCGGGGTGATGAAACCAAAGCCCTTCGCGTCGTTGAACCACTTCACCTTACCATTTGCCATACTGGTGACTTCCTTTGCTGAGGGACGTGAAGCCCCGTTTAACCACCGGCCAC
>JAXDMF010000273.1:0-6133 GCA_034666205.1 Gemmatimonadales bacterium | reverse complement strand
CTGTCCCACCCTGAGCTCGAGGCCGCTCACCTGCTGGAGGTGGCGGACCATGAGGGCGGCATATTCCCGATCCGCGTTGATCCCGGTCCCCACTGCCGTTCCCCCGATATTCAGCTCACGGAGCCACTGGGCCGCCTGGGATAGCTTCAGCTGGTGCCGAGCGACGGTGTGCCCATAGGCGGTGAATTCCTGCCCCAGCCGGATCGGAGTGGCGTCCTGAAGATGGGTGCGCCCCGACTTGACGATCCGATCGAACTCCTTGCCTTTGGCGAGGAGAGAGCCGGCGAGCCGGTCCAGGGCGGCAAGGGTATCCGGTAGGGTGGCAAGCGTGGCCAAACGCATGGCGGTGGGAATCACGTCGTTGGTGCTCTGGGCCATGTTGACGTGATCGTTGGGATGCACCGGCTGGTAGGTGCCGCGAGCACTGCCCAGGATCTCGTTGGCCCGGTTGGCGAGCACCTCGTTAACGTTCATGTTATGGCTGGTGCCGGCTCCGGCCTGATACACGTCCACGATGAACTGGTCGCGATGTTGGCCCGTAAGCACCTCGTCTGCCGCCTGGACAATGGCATCAGCCAGCCGTGGGTCGAGCCGCCCGGTCTGCTTGTGCACCAGCGCGGCCGACCGCTTGATCCAGACCACCGCATCGACGAATGCGGGAAGCGGCCGAAGGCCGGAGATCGGGAAGTTCTCGGCCGCGCGGAGCGTCTGAATTCCGTAGAGCGCGGTGGTGGGAACTGCCTTTTCGCCCAGCGGGTCGCGTTCGATGCGCGTGTCGGTCATGGGGAGCCTTGGAGATCAATGCCCGATTTCTTCAGATCAATTGATAGCGCAGCTGTGTTCGATGGGAGCAAGGCGACCAAGGCTGACCTCTTTCTGGGCCGCTTTCTGTTCGTGGGTCTCAACTGCTTCGAGCCGGGGCAGTCACAGAAGGTTCACCTGCACAGCGGGTTGGACAAATTTTATCTCGTCGTCTCGGGAAAGGCGAGCATGATCGTTGGCGACCAGACGCGGGAGGTAGGCGCAGGGACGCTGGTCTGGGCCCCCGCGGATGTGCCTCACGGCGTCGAGACAGCCCTGGAGCGGACCATCATGCTGGTCGCGATGGGACCGCCGCCGCCCGTCAGCCGCCAGCCGCCCCGGTAATCTCCCCCGTCCCGCGCTGCACCAGCTTTCGGAGCGCCGGCCAGCCATAGATCCGCGCCGCCAGCCACACGCCAAGCAGCACGCCGATTCCGTTGGTGTAGAAGCGCCAGGCCAGGAGCAGCAACCCTTCATGCTGCCCGAGGTCGCCGGCCGCGCCGCCCAGAAATCCAAGCTCAACGGCCCCGGCGCCGGAGGGCGTCGGAAGCACCAGTTGGCTGTACAGCAGCGCGAACGAGCCGAGCGTCATGGGACCGAGCTCCGGCGGATTGGCCAGGGTGAGCGCCAGAACCGGAAGGATGGCGACCCGAGTCGCCAGATTGAGGAAACTGAGTGGGATACTGGCCAGCAGCGGCCAGGTCGGCATGCGCCGCCAGTAGACCATGGCTCGACGCACGGGGCGGCGAAGGTGCCGCACCATCGGCGACGCCACCCGCCTGGCGTAGACCCATACGATCACACTCACCAGCACCACCACCACCACCCAGGGCCAGGCTCGCTCGGCGGCCGCGCCGAGTCGCGGCCCCGCGCTCAGCCACCAGGCGGGGGCGTAGCGCCAGGCCAGCCAACCCGCGGCCACGATGATCACCGGCCAGGCCGCCAGCACCTCGAGACTGATGCCGACAAAGGCTGCGGGGGCTGGAACCCCACTCCGTAACATTCCCGCCAAACGCGCGGGTTCTCCGCCGATCCTGAGAGGCGTCAGCGCGCAGGCGGCGTCGCCGAAGGCGTTGAGGATAAAGGCGTCCTTGACCGTCATCCGGTGACCCAAACCCTGCACGATCCACTGAATGCGCCAGGCGCGGGCCAGCAGGTCTACCGCCACAAGGGCGACACAGATCAGATGAGCCTGAACGAGTGTCATGCCGAGACGCTGGCCTGCAGATCAGCGTAGCTCCCCGGAGCGTGCTTTTGCAGCCAGCGATCCAACGTCTGGACCACCGACCGGGCAGTTGCCGGATGATCCAGATCGCCCGGATGTAGTGCGATCCGGGGGAATCTGGCTCGGCGCTGAAGCAGCGAGCGGCTGGCGGCGACGCCGACCGAGCCCCAGGCCCGCGTTGGGGTGCGTGCGCTCCACCGAACCACGGGCGAGCGAACACGTCTCGACAATGAGAGCAGCCGAACCGAGCGTTCGTCTTCGCTGAAGGCGAGTCCGGCTGCCGCCGCGGCTTCGTGGGCGACCTCGCGTGCGAGCCATGCCGGCGGGACGAACCCGGTCGGCTCCAAACCCACTTGGCGCAACAATTCCAGGCCGCGCAGCAGGCGCTCGCGAGCGGATGCGGCGTCGAGGGTCAGAAACTCGCCTTCACCGTTGGTCCTGCCCCAGGCCCTCCATCGGTCGGCCAGCCGACGCGGCAGACCGACTTCGTCGTGGCGCTCACCATGCAACGCGATCTCCGCACCATCAACCGCACGAGCGCGCACCCACTCAACCAGGCGGGGGTGCCTCTGGAGGGGCCACTCGCCATGCCAGTTGGGGACCACCAGCAAGGTGGGCGTGATGCCGCGTTCCGCGCACAGGCCCCAGAGCCGATTGACGGCGGAAGCCTGGGCCGGGCTCACATCGTGGATCGAGACCAGCAGCATCACCGGTCCAGAATCCGGCGATAGATATCGAAGTGCCGGTCGAGGACGGTATCCCATCCGTGGTGGGCCTCGGCGTAGAGCCGCCCGCGCGCACCGAGCGATCTCAGATCTCCTGAGAGCAGCCGAGCGGCAGTCTCCGCGAGCGACCCGGGATCGCCCGACTGGAAATGTGCGCCGGCGCCCGAGCGGGTAACGGTCTCGGCGACGCCGCCCCGGTTGGCAGTAAGGATAGGTGTTCCGCTCGCGATGGCCTCGAGTGCCGAGAGGCCAAACGTCTCTAACGAGCACGGAGCCACGTACAAGTCCACTGCGGCGAGGAGATCTGCCAGGCGCTCCCGGTCCTGCTCAAATGGGAGCCAGTGCAAGCGGTCGCTGCCGGGCCGCCGCTGGAGCCTGCGGCGGGAGGGACCGTCTCCAATCAGTACCAGTCGCATGCCGGTGCGCTCCTCCACCGCCGGCCAAGCCGTGAGGAGAAGGTCCAGCTCCTTTTCGCGGGCAAAGCGTCCCACGAACAACGCGAGCGGCCCCTCCGGCAAACCGAACCCGCGTCGCGTTTCCGCGGCGTAGGCGCGCCGACGGGGATGGAACCGATCGAGATCGACTCCCAACGTCACCCGCTGCACCCGCTCGACTCCTTCGCGCTCGAGCTCACTGGCCACGAAGTCGGAGGGCGCGAGGGTGGCATTCACCAGCCGACTCAGCCGGCGGACGTAGCGCCAGGCCAGGGCGCTCGCGGTTCGCCGAAGGTATCCGGTGGCTGCAGGCCAGGGCGCAATGACCCGGGGAAAGTTGCTGTGGTAGAACCAGACCGTGGGCACATCCAGCTGCCGGGTGGCGAGGTGCACCAGCCAGGGAGCGCACCAGGCACTGCCAACCTCGATGAGATCGGGGCGCTCGTGAGCCACAATGCGGCTGGTCGACCGGGTCGCCAGCATGAAGCGATATGGTTTTTGGGTTGGAATGGAGGGACCGTGAAGCCGGTAACAGCGGACGCCATCAGCCTGGTGAATCGAATCGCGCACGCCCGGTACCACCAACACCTGGCGCAGATCGGGTCGCGCCTCTACGTAGCGGGCCTTCTGTAGCAAATAGGTGCGGACCCCACCGGTGGTCTCGCCGAAGAACTCAGAGATGTCGAGCACGCCGAGTGCATCGGGCCGGAGTCGCTCGGGGAGGGTGCTACGAGAGATGTCCAGAGACCCCGCCGCGTCAGCCCCGGCAAACGTCTCGAGATCCGGCAGCGTCCAGACGGCGGGCTCAGTCAGAGCAGTCCCCGAGCGGGTAGATGGTACCGCAGTTGAGGCAGGGATTCTTGCAGCCCCAGGCCTCGCTGGGAAGGGGAAATCCGCAGCGGTTACACGTCGGCGGGGAGGCGTGGAGGCGGGGAGGCGGGGAGGCGGAAGGAGCCGCCCCGCGGCCATAGATAGGACGAATCTCCAAACGGGGATACTTCCCCGCTTCCCCGCTTTCCCGCTTCCGCGCCTTACCCAACCCGGTACGCTCCCGTCAAGAAAGGATTGGTCAGCCGCTCGACGCCGATCGTGGTGTCCGGCCCGTGACCGCTATGGACGACGGTAGAGTCAGGCAAGGAGAGGAACTCTGACTGGATTGAGGCCATCAGGGTCGCGGTGTCCCCCCCAGGCAGATCGGTTCGGCCGATGGACCCATTGAACAGGACGTCGCCACCGAAGATCCGATCCTCCCCGAGGAAGCTCACGCTCCCCGGAGAATGTCCCGGCGTGAACCGGACCGAGAATTCGAACCCGCCAACCCGGAGCGGCTGTTCGGGCACCAGCTCGAATTGAGGAGCGGGTGGAATCTCCAGCTGCATCCCGACCCAGGCGCCGAACTGGGGCAACGCATCGTAGAGAGGCCGGTCGAGCGGATGAAGATGGATGGGCGCGCCGGTGGCACGGTGGACTGCCCCCACGCCCATGATGTGATCGACATGGGCGTGAGTGAGCCAGATGGCCCGGAGATGCCAATCACGTTCCTTCAGCGCTGCCATGAATGTGACCGGCTCCTGTCCGGGATCGATGATCACGGCCTCGCCGGTTGTTCCGTCCGCCACCAGGTAACAATTCTCGGCGAATTGTCCGTTCGGCAGGGAGACGACTTCGAGCTTAGACACCGACCTTTGCCTTCGACTCGAGGCGGCTCCGTCGGTCGGTCAGGTACTTCTCCACCGCAATGGCGGCGGTGGTCGCGTCGCCCACCGCGGTCGTGATCTGGCGGGTGAGCTGCGCCCTGACATCACCGGCAGCGAATAGCCCGGGTATCGAGGTCATCATTCGATCGTCGGTGACCAGGTATCCGTTCGGATCGTGCTCAGCATGCTGTTTGACCAGGCCGGTGTTGGGTCGAAAGCCGATGAAGATGAACGCGCCGGTTGCGGCAAGGCTGGAGTGCTCTGCGGTCAGCATGTCCTGCAGCTCGACGGACTGAAGCCCGGCCGGTCCGCCCTTGAACTCGCGGACCCGCTTGTTCCAGATCACTTCGACCTTCGGATTGGCAAACAGCCGCTCCTGCAGCAGCTTCGAGGCCCGGAACTCACCGCGCCGGTGAATGACGTACACCTTCGCGCCGTATCGGGTGAGGTATTCCGCCTCCTCCACTGCCGCGTCGCCACCCCCGATGACCGCGAGGGTCTCCCCCTTGAAGAAAGCGCCGTCACACACGGCACAGTAGGAGACGCCGCGTCCGGCGTACTCCACTTCACCGGACACCTCGAGTTTGGTGGGCGTGCCGCCGGCCGTCAGGATCACCGCGGGTGCCTCGTACACCCGCCCCAGCCCAGTGGCCACTTCAAAGATTCCATCATCGCGCCGCACGATCGCCTCGACCGGTTCCTGGCGGATGTCCGCGCCGAATTTGACCGCGTGCGTGGTCATGAGGTCGGCGAGCTGCTGGCCGAGCACGTGCTCGAATCCAGGATAGTCGTCGATCCACTCGGTGTTGAGGAGCTCGCCCCCGGGAACGCCGCGTTCCAGGAGCACCGACCGCAGCATCCCTCGACCGGCGTAGATGGCAGCACAGAGCCCGGCGGGCCCGGCACCCACGATGATGACGTCCAGTTCTTCGCTACGGGTCATGCCTTCTCCTGATGAGCATGCGTGAAGACATCTTACCCTTCCAAAATATAGAACGTCCGGGTGTTCCCGCACGTTCCGGGTTCCCGAGGGTCTTTAGCCGAGATGCAGCAGATTGACCGCGCCGTGGCAGCTGGAGACGGTGCCCACCAGCACGTCCACCGGAGATTGCGCGGTTCCGGCTTCGGTAACGACGGCATCCCCCCCGAGGACCGCTGCGACATCGAACATGCCCACGCCGAACACCCGGTGCTCGCACACGAAGAGAACGGGACCGGCGGTGGGTCGTGCGCGGTCGAGACCGCGCGTCA
>JAXDMF010000272.1:0-19134 GCA_034666205.1 Gemmatimonadales bacterium | reverse complement strand
TCACCTCTCACTTCTCACCTCTTACCTAACTTTTGCCCCATGTCGCCCATCGAAACTCTCGGATTCGCCCTCGGCACCTCGTTCGCCTCCGGGCTCAACCTTTACCTCACCGTAGCGGCTGCGGGTCTCTTTCAGCGCTTCGGCATCATTCAGCTCCCCGACTCCCTCCAGGTGCTCGCCAACCCGATCGTGCTCGGCGTGGCGATCACGATGTTCGTCATCGAGTTCATTGCCGACAAGATCCCGTATGTCGACACCGCCTGGGACGCGGTCCACACCTTCATCCGGCCTCCGGCAGCCGCGATCATTGCGTACAGCGCCTTTGGTCACGTGCCGGAGGAGTGGAAGGTTGGTGCCTCGCTCCTCGCCGGCGGCGTCGCCCTGACCTCTCACGGGGCCAAGGCCACCAGCCGGGCGGCGGCGAACACCAGCCCCGAGCCGTTCAGCAACTGGACGTTGAGTGTTTTAGAGGATGGCCTGGCGGTGTTCCTGACCTGGATGGCGGCGACGCACCCGGTGATCACCGCTTTGATCGTGCTGGTATTGGTGATTCTTGCAGTGCTGGTGATCTGGAAGCTGTTTGGCTACTTCAAAGTCATACGCGCGAGGCTCCGTCGGCAACCAACCGCCTAGAGTTTGTTATCCCAGCCTCGCGCGCACTCTGCCGCCAACCCCTATACCCAGCCGCCTAGCCGCCGAGCCATTTCGTACCGCTATCTCTATGGCGCCGCCGGAGCCGACGTACGCCAGCAGTCCTCCGTTGGTGACGTCGTTGAAAGTGCGCCGCAGCGGGCCGAGATCGAGGTCCTCGACCTCCAGTGAAGCGTAGGGGGGAACCAGTTCGGTGGTCAGGTTGGTAATCAGGCAGCCGAATCGGTCGATATACACGATCTCGCCCACGACCGCCTTTCCCTCATAATGTGGCTCGGTGTAGGCCAGACGCTCGGGAATACCCGAAAAGGGCTTGCCCAGCGCGCTCAGGCTGGCCCCGTCGGCGAGGGCGGCCGCGGCCGGGGCGAAGACGTCCCTGCCGTGGAAGGTGGGCGAGGCCCCATCGGATGTGGGGAGCACGACTACCTCCACCTCCGCATCGTGGAGCACCGGCGTGAACACACCGTTGTCCGGCCCCACGAAGCCGTACCCATGCGCGCTGAAGGCCAGCGCCGCTCGCGGCGTGCCGACTCCAGGATCGACCACGACCAGGTGGATGGTGCCGGGCGGGAACTGGTGCCAGGTCCGGCCCAGGACATAGGCCGCGGATCTGACGTCGCCGGGATGGATGCCGTGGGTGATGTCGACCAGGACTGCGGTGGGCGTGCGGGTAAGGATGACTCCCTTCATCTCTGCGACGTAGGAGTCAGTCGTTCCGAAGTCGGTCAGTAAGGTGACAATCGGTCGGTCGGTCGGTCGGACGGTCGGACGGTCCTGGCCATCCAGTTCACGTGTCATGGCACTCAACCTTCGGCGATTGGCTTTGCCGTCCACCTGTCGGCCTGTCCGCCTGTCCGCCCGCTTACCCTCGCAAAATCGGCAGTGCCACGCCGCGGCCCGCCGTCTTCTGCTGGAGGCTGTCGGCGATGTCACGCAAGCTCCTCGCCGCGGGACTCTCAGGCTGCGCGATCAACACAGGCTGACCATCGTCGGCGAGGGCGGCGAGCTGGGGCTGAAGCGGCACCGAGCCGAGCAAGGGGGCCCCGATCTCGTCCGCCAGGCGCTGCCCGCCGCCCGACGAGAAGAGGTCGAAGCGCCGTCCCGTCTCCGGGTCGGTGAACCCGCTCATGTTCTCTATAACGCCAATGACCGGTACTCCGACGCGCTCGAACATCTTGGCGCCTCGCAGAGCGTCGCCGACAGCCATTTCCTGCGGCGTGGTGACGATCAGTGCACCGGACACATGAGTAGCCTGCACCAGCGAGAGCTGGGCATCCCCGGTTCCCGGCGGGAGATCGACGATGAAGTAGTCGAGCTGACCCCAGTCCACGTCCCGCAGGAACTGGTTGACGATCTTCATGATGATGGGTCCGCGCCAGATGGCCGGAGCATCGCGCTCGACCAGAAGGCCGAGCGACATCAGCTTGACCCCGTGCGCCTCGAGCGGCTGGATCTTTCCCCCGAACACGGGAGGACGCTCATTCACGCCGAACATGCGGGGGATGTTGGGACCGTAGACATCTGCGTCCATCACCCCGACACGCAACCCGGCTTGCGCCAGCGCGACAGCGATATTGGCCGCCACCGTGCTCTTGCCCACCCCACCCTTGCCGGAGGAGACCGCGATAATCTTGCCCAGGTTCGGCTGATCCATGGGTTGCTGGGCGGGTGCCACCGGCGGGTTCGCGGTCGCCGACTGGGGCGGCCCGTGGGTAGCACGCACTGGACCCGCCGGGTTGGTGACGCTGATCTTGATCTCGTCCTTCCGGACGCCCTCGACCGCAGCCACCGCCGCACGAGCCGATCGGACGAGCGTCGCCGGGTCTTCCGGCGCAAGAAGAAAGGTGAACGAGACCCGCCCCTCGTCGGTCACGGTGAGATCCCTGATCATACCTGCGGACAGGAGATCATTTTCCAGGCGAGGGTTCTGGATGCGGGCGAGCGCGGCGGTGACCCGGGCTTCGAGTGATTCGGCCAAGCGGACTACACTGCCTCTACGTGCTTCACTTCCGGCACCATCTCCCGGAGCCGGCTCTCGATCCCTTGCTTCAGGGTCACGGACGATGCCGAGCAACCGTGACAGGTGCCCCCCAGCCGGAGCAGGAGCACCCCTTCCCTCTCGTCGAAGTCCACCACCTCCACGTGTCCCCGGTGGGAGGCGATGTAGGGTCTGAGGGTGTCGAGCGTGCGTTCGATCCGGTCAAAGATGTCCATGCTGTCCTACGGAAAAAGAATTCCTACCGGCTAGGTCGGAATATAATGGTAGTCGCGAGTCGCGAGTCACCAGTTGTCAACCATCAGTACTTCAGCCCTGACTGGCGACTGGGGACCATCTACCCCCGAATCACGGCCCCATTCGACCCCAGGTACTCCCGCGCCGCCTTCAGCACCTTCGCTTGAACCTCGGCGAGTGAGCCGGTGAGTGAAAGCCCCGCCGCCTTAGTGTGCCCGCCCCCGCCATATGGCTTGGCAAAGGCTGCCACGTCAACGTCGCCGACCGAGCGAAGGGACACCTTCACCCGTCCCTGAGCGATCTCCCGGAACAAGAGCGCCATCCTGACCCCTTCGATCGAGCGAGGGAACTCGACCACTCCATCGAGATCGTCCGACGAGACTCCCAGCCGCTCGATGGCGCCGGGCGGGACCGTGACCCAGGCCAGCCCGTACTCCTGCTCGACCACCAGCGTTTGCAGCGCCTCCGCGAACAGCCGGGGACGTCCCTCCGGCGCCCGGGCGTACACCTCGAGGTAGATCTGCTCGGCATCCACTCCGGTCTCGAGCAGATCTGCCGCAACCCGCAGTGTCCGTGGACGGGTGTTGCTGAAGCGGAACCCGCCGGTGTCGGTCAGGATAGCGACGTAGAGCGCGCGAGCGGCCGCCTGGGTGACGGGCCAGTCATTTCCCTTGGCCAGCTCGAAGATCAGCTCACCAGTTGCCGCCGCGTCCGGATCGAGGTAGCGGGGGCCCGGCGGCAGGACACCGGTGCTCACGTGATGATCCACGCAGGCGACCGGCACGCCGCGGTTACGCACCGTCTCGATCAGCATGCCGAGCCGGGTCAGATCCGCGATGTCCAGCACGATGATGAGGTCGGCCCGCCGAAGCTCCTTGACCGCTTCCGGGGTGTGATCGACTCCCGGTAAGTCATCAAAGAGGAAGCTGAACCTGGGTGGAGTGGGGCTCGGGTTGGTGATCACCGCGTCGATGCCTTGGGCCCGGAGCAGATGGACCAGTCCGACCTCGCTGCCGAGGCCGTCCCCGTCGGGGTTTACGTGGGTTGTGATGCAGACCCGTTGACCGGGCCGGAGTGCGGCCGCAAAAGCGCGGGCCAGTGCGGCCTTTTCAGGCGATAACGAAAGCGGCATTTCCAAAAGCTAACAGCGGCGCCGGACCGGCGCGAAACCTCATTTGTCGGAGCCGACCGCCAGCCTGGAATGGGTCCGGCTGTACAGAAAATAGATCGCCAGGCCGATGGCGAGCCATATGACCAGCCGCAACCAGGTTTCGATGTCCAGATAAAACATCAGGTACGCGGCCGAGAGCGCGCCCATCGGCGCCACGAACCAGACGAACGGGGTCTTGAACGGCCGTGGGAGGTTGGGCTCGCGAATTCTCAACACCAGAATTCCGCTACACACAATGACGAAGGCGAGCAGGGTACCGATCGACACCAGTTTGGCCGCATCCCGGACGGGAAGAAGCGCCGCGGGGATGGCCACGGCGAGTCCGGTGACCACGGAGGTGATGTAAGGCGTGCGGAATCTCGGATGAATGCGGCGAACGAAAGGCGGCAGCAGGCCGTCGCGCGACATGCTGTAAAAGACCCGGGATTGGCCCAGGAGCTGGACCAGGATGACCGAGGTCAGCCCGGCAATCGCCCCCAGCTTGATCAAGCTGGAAATGACGCCAAGACCGGCGTAGTCGGCCACCTTGGCGATCGGAGCGGGGACATCGAGCTCAGCATACGGAACCACCCCGGTGGCGATGGCCGCGACAATGACGTACAGCACCGTGCAGATGATGAGCGAGCCGATGATTCCGATCGGCATGTCCCGCTGGGGGTTTTTCGCCTCTTGAGCCGCGGTGCTCACCGCGTCGAAGCCAATGTAGGCAAAGAAGACGATAGCGGCGCCGGCCACGACCCCGCTGAAGCCGAAGTGCTCCCGGGAGCCTGTGTTGGGGGGTATGAACGGATGCCAGTTGGCTGGGTTGACGTGCGGCACCAGCATCACGATGAACAGCAGTACCACGGCGAGCTTGATGAAGACAATGACGTTGTTGACCGAGGCGGACTCCTTGATGCCGACCACGAGCAGCGTGGTAACGACGGCGATGATGAATACCGCGGGCAGGTTGAGGATCGCGGTCGTGGTGGTGCCGTCCGCCAGCGTCACCACGGTGCCGCGCGCCGCCTGCCAGTGCGCCGGGATGTGGATGCCGATGTCGTTCAGAAAGGAGACGACGTAACCGGACCAGCCGATCGCCACCGTGGTGGCACTGAGCGCGTACTCGAGCACGAGGTCCCACCCGATGATCCAGGCCACGAACTCGCCGAGCGTCGCGTACCCGTAGGTATAGGCGCTGCCGGCCATGGGTACCAGCGACGCGAACTCGCTGTAGCACAGGGCGGCAAATACGGACGCGATCCCGGCGAGCACGAACGAGAGGATGACAGCCGGCCCCGCGTTCTGGGCCGCGACGGTTCCGGTGAGCACGAAGATGCCGGTGCCGATGATGGCGCCGATGCCGAGCGCCGTGAGGTTCAGCGGCCCCAGCGCGCGCTTGAGGCTGTGGTCGGACGCGGCCTCCGCTTGAAGTGCGGTGACGCTCTTACGCCGGAACAGATCCATCGGTCCCTCGCAGGTATGAGGTCGGGTGGGGACGTTCCTGTCTACATCAAGCGGATTGCTTCAGTGCCTGCTCTTCACGCTCGCGCTGGAGCACGCTGTGCTTCCGGCCGTAGCTGAAGTAGACCACGAATCCGATCAAGAGCCACACGAAGAGGCGGAGCCAGGTGTCGGCCGGCAGCGTGGCCATCAGACCCAGGCACGCGAGGACCCCAAGAATGGGGACCAGCGGAACCAGCGGGGTGCGGAACGGCCGGTCCAGATCAGGGCGTGTCCGCCGGAGAATCAATACCCCAACACAAACCAGCACGAAGGCGAGCAGCGTTCCGATGTTCACCAGTTCGCCCAGGATCTGAATGGGGAAGGTGCCAGTGATGAAGGCCACGATCACGCCAACGTAGATGGTCGAGAGATACGGGGTGCGGAACTTCGGGTGGACCTTGCCGGCCCAGGCGCCGATGAGACCGTCACGCGACATCGAGTAGAACACCCGGGACTGACCTAGGAGCATGACCAGGACAACTGAACCCAGGCCGAGCACCGCGCCCAGGGTAATGAACGGCCGGAGCCAGGAGAGCTGGCTGACCCGCTCCACCGCGAGCGCCACCGGGTGAGCCACATTCAGCTGGTCGTAGCGCACCAGCCCGGTGAGCACCAGCGACACGAGAACATAGAGCACAGTACAGATGCCCAGCGACCCCAGAATGCCGGTCGGCATGTCCTTCTGGGGGTTTTTGGCCTCCTGCGCTGCCGTGCTTACCGCATCGAACCCGATGTAAGCGAAGAAGATTAGCCCGGCACCCCGGAAGATCCCGCTCCACCCGAACTCGCCGAACTGGCCGGTGTTGGGCGGAATGAACGGCTTCCAGTTCTCCGGGTTGACATACTGGAACCCGAAAATGATGAAGAGCAGCACCACGGCGAGCTTCAGGATCACGATCAGGTTGTTGGCCTTGGCAGACTCCTTGATTCCCACCACGAGAATGGTGGTGGCGAGCAGGACGATGAGGACGGCCGGAAGGTTGAACAGCGAGCCGGTGCGATTCCAGCCAGGCTGGGTGCAGGCCGTCACTGCGCCGGCCACGTCCGCCGCGGTGCACCAGCGCAGCGGCGCCGAGGTGACCACGGTCGGAAGATGAAGCCCGAAGTAGTCCAGCAGGCTGACGAAGTATCCCGACCAGCCGACCCCGACAGTGGCCGCGCCCATGGCATACTCGAGCACCAGATCCCACCCGATGATCCATGCGGCGAACTCGCCCATGGTGGCATAGGAATAGGTATACGCGCTACCAGCTACCGGCACCGTGCTGGCCATTTCGGCGTAGCACAGCCCCGCAAGACCACACGCGATAGCCGCGACCGCGAACGACAGCACCACGGCCGGGCCGGCGTGGAGCGCCGCAGCCAGGCCAGTCAATACGAAAATGCCGGCACCGATGATGGCACCGATGCCGAGCATGGTCAGATTCATGGCAGTCAGCGCGCGCTTCAGCGACCGCTCATTCGTCGCTTCCGCCTCCGCGCGGAGTGAAGCGACCGACTTGGTGGCCCACAAATTCATCGGTGGGATCCTTTTGTTAGACTGGTGAGCGGTGAGCGGTAAGCAGCGAGCGGTCGCAATGTGAGGCCACGGGATCAAATGACCCCTCCCCGCTTACCGCTTACCGCTTACCGAAGTTCAGGCGCTGTAGTTCGGAGCTTCCCGCGTGATCGTCACGTCGTGCGGGTGCGACTCTCTGAGGCCGGCAGAGGTGATCTGGATCATCTCGACATCGCACTGGAGTTGGGGGATCGTGCTCACCCCACAGTAGCCCATGCCGCTGCGGAGCCCCCCGACCATCTGATAGAGCACATCGGCGACAGGCCCCTTGTAGGGGACCCTGCCTTCGATGCCCTCGGGGACCATCTTGGAGGCAGCCATCTCGCCTTCCTGGAAGTAGCGGTCGGCCGAGCCGTCCTGCATGGCCGAGAGACTGCCCATCCCGCGGATCATCTTGAACCGGCGGCCCTCGGCCAGCACCGATTCGCCCGGGCTTTCCTCGGTGCCGGCCAGCATCGAGCCCATCATGACGGAGGACGCCCCAGCGGCCAGCGCTTTCACCGCGTCGCCGGAATACTTGACGCCGCCATCGGCGATGATGGGAACATCATCGGCGCCGCGCAGGGAATCGAGGATGGCGGTAACCTGGGGAACACCGACGCCGGTTACCACCCGCGTGGTGCAGATGCTTCCCGGCCCGATCCCGACTTTGACCGCGTCTACCCCGCGCTTGACCAGCTCGCGCGCTCCCGCCTCCGTGGCCACGTTCCCGGCCACCAGCTGGATATCGGGGAAGGCGTCCCGCAGCTGATCGACAGTGCCGAGCACGCCCTCGCTGTGACCATGAGCAGAGTCCACGACGATGACGTCGGCGCCGGCGGACACCAACGCTCGGGCACGCACTATTGCGTCAGGCCCGCCACCCACTGCACCGGCGACCCGCAGCCGGCCATGCTGGTCCTTGTTGGCGAGCGGATGCTCCCGCCGCTTGAAGATGTCCTTGACGGTGATGAGCCCCTTGAGCACGCCTTGGGCATCCACCACCGGCAGCTTCTCGATCCGATGCTTGGCCAGAATCCGCTCGGCCTCGTCCAGATCGGTGCCGACCGGTGCTGTGACCAGCTTCTCCTTGGTCATGGCGTCGCGGATCGGCTGGTCGAGATTACGCTCGAACTGGAGGTCACGGTTGGTGATGATCCCCACCAGGCGCCCCTGCCCGTCGACGATCGGCACACCGGAGATCTTGAAGCGCCGCATCAACGCCGCGGCCTCTCGCAGCGGGCGGTCGGGGCCAAGGGTGATCGGGTTCAGAATCATCCCGCTCTCGCTGCGCTTGACCCGGTCCACCTCGGCGGCCTGCCGCTCGACGGTCATGTTCTTGTGGAGCACCCCGATTCCGCCAGCGCGTGCCATGGCGATGGCCATGTCTGCCTCGGTGACGGTATCCATGGCAGCGGAGACGAGCGGGATGTTGAGGGAGATGGTGCGGGTGAAGCGGGTGGCCGTGATGACGTCGCGCGGATGGACGGCCGAATGCCGGGGCACGAGAAGCACGTCGTCGAAGGTGAGTCCGACCTTGGGACGGATCACGCTCATGTATACCCTCGGAGCGCGGCGGCTCCCGCTTGCGTCATATGCACGACGGCCCACCGGCGCCTCGAGCGGGCGATCGGCGGGCCTGGATTCCAGCGGTCCATCTACAAGAGTAGCGGCCGGTTGCGGCGAAATCAAGCGCGCCGCGACCCCCGCCGCCAGAGGAGATATATCGGGATGCCCGTGGCCACGATCAACAAACCAAGAGCCGAGAACTTCCGCTGCTGAGGGTCGGCCAGCAGGACGACCAGCAGGAACGCGTTGGCGCAGATGTAGAGCGCCGGCAGGAGCGGGAAACCGAACGCCTTCACCGGTCGAGGGAGGTCGGGGCGAAGGCGCCGGAGCCGGAACAATGAGACTGTCGTAAGCAGATAGAAGATCAGAGTCGCGAAGACGACGTAATTCAGCAGTTCATTATAGGTGCCGCTTATGCACAGCACCGATGCCCATAATGCCTGGGCGATCAGCCCGAACACCGGTGTCCGGTAGATCGGGTGCAGCTCGCCGGCTTTGTCGAAGAAGAGCCGGTCCCGCGCCATGGCGTAATAAACCCGGGGACCGGACAGGATCAACCCGTTGTTGCAGCCGAAGGTGGAGAGAAGAATCGCCACCGCCATGATCGTGGCGGCTCCGGCACCGAGCGCCACCTCGATGGCGGCCGTGCCCACCCGGTCTTGCGCCGCGTACTGGATTCCCCGGGCTAAGGCGTCGGCGCCGTTGGGATCGCCATGAAACGGGAGAATGTTCAGGTACGCCACGTTGGCCAGGATATAGAGCCCGCACACCATCCCGGTGCCGAGAGCCAGCGCTCGTGGAAGATTCTTGGTGGGATTCCGCACCTCGGCAGCCGCAAAGGTCACGTTGTTCCATGCATCTGCCGAAAACAGCGAGCCGACCATCGCCGCGCCGATCACCGGCAACACTGCCAGGCTCCAATTCCCGGTGCCCCAGAAGTTGGAAAAGTTGGCGGCGGCAACATCGGGCCGGCGGAATAGCGTGAGCCCGAGCAGCACCAGCGCGGCCAGCGCCCCGATCTTGGCAACGCTGAAGACGGTCTGGACGGCGGCACCCAGGGTGACCCCTCGAATGTTCAGCAGGGTGAGCACCACGATCATGACGATCGCCACCACTCGCTGGGGAGAGAGGCCGAGCTGGATTGCGTCGGCGGCACCGGGGAGATGAAGCTGGCCCAGCGGAAGGAAGACATCGGGCGTGACGCCGGGTACCAGGACGCCCAGAAACTTGCCGAACGCTACCGCCACCGCCGCAATTGTCCCGGTCTGGATCACCATGAAGAGAGTCCAGCCGTACAGAAATCCCGCCGCCGGAGATAGTCCCTCCCGGAGAAAGACGTACTGCCCACCCGCCCGAGGCATCATCGCCGCGAGCTCGGCGTAGGCCAGGGCGCCCGTGACGGTCATCGCGCCGGTGATCACCCAGACCAGCAGCAGCGCCCCAGGTCCCCACGACGACACCTGTCGGGAGATGTCGGCCGAGACGATGAAGATCCCGGAGCCGATCATGGACCCGACCACCAGGGAGATGGCGGCGAGCGGGCCGATGCCACGGATGAACTCGGCGGGGGCGGAGGTTTGAGGCTTAGCCTTCGCTGGTGCGGCCATGGAGTTCGCTTTGCTCAGAATGACAGAGTGGGCTCAGGGTGACACCTTCTTTGGTTCGGGCGCTTGATCGACCGAATCGACGCGCGGCCTGCTCTCAGCCGCCTTGACCGCCTCATCCACCACCGCCTGCCCCGCAGCCGCGAGTCCCTTCATGACCTTCGCCGCGCTATCCATCAGGCCCATCGTTCCGCTGATGGCCTGAATCGGCAGCTTCCCGGCTCGCATGGTGTTCTCCACTGTCTCGGTGATCTTGGCCAGGATGCCGCCCGGCTGCCCCCGCTCGGCGTACTTGCTGTTGAGGAACTCGACGAAGTCGAGAACCTGGTACCCGCGCTCGTCGTTGAGGGTCTCGAGGAGGCGGTTGATCCGCTGCTTGAGGAGATCGTTCATATGAGGGCTATGGGCTATGAGTCTACTCAACAACTCGCGACACGTACTCAACAATCGGAGTCGTCAGATACTTGGACCTTGCCGCCTTGATGGTGACCCGGAGTGTCATCTCCTGCAACGCCGCAGCTGTGCGGAACTCGGCTGCCTGGGCATCCGACACGGTCACGTAGACGAACCCAGGCTCGGGCAACGGCCCCCGGGTCAGCAGGTAATTCTGGCCCTTCGGCATCTCGGTACGAAGCTCGTCTGCCGTCTGCACCGCGATGAGCTGGAGTCGCCACTCCACGGTTCGGCCGAGATAGCGTGAGGGATCGGATCGCACCTCGGCAGCCGTGACCGTGGTGACGGTGGCTCCGGATGCCGACTGGAGATCGCCGGCGCGCACCCAACCCTCGAGCTGTACCCGGACCCATTCGCCGGAGCGGCCGAGGACCCGGGTGGGTGTCCCGGCCTGTACGGTGCCGAACTGGGCGGCCTCCGGAGCGGCATACACCGCCGTTTCCCGGGCAGCCTCGACCCGATCCGGGTCGGCGGCGGGCTTGCCGGGAGCGGCCGGCGGTGCTGATGGGCTCGACCCAGGCGGTGCCCCGGTCCCCTGGACGAGCGGAGTGTCCGCCGAGACCTCCGGCGAGATAGCGCCGGACTCGATGGGAGCGATAGCCTCTCGCGGGATCCACCCATCCCGGCTCACGTGAATCCAGCCGCCCCGGGTCTCGAGCTTCCGGAGGAGGGCGCCGGATCGGGCCCGCCCAATCACCCCGCCGTTGGGTTCCCGTCTGATGTTCTCCCCCTCACCTGGGGTGACCACCAGGTCATAGCCATCCCGCCGGGTAGGGGCGGTGGACTGGCTGAAAATCCAGCCCTCGACCACTACCTCATACCAGGCGCCTCGAGCCCTCCTGGTTTGCACCGAGGTACCGGCCGGCAGCGAGAACAGCGCTATCCCATCGGGCTCCTTTCGGAGCCTGGCGTCGGCGGAGATTTGGGTTGTGTGTTGGGCCACCAGCGGGAAGGGGAAGAGCAGCCACAGTAGCGTGATGCAGGCTGGTAGCCGGCCGAAGCCGGGACTAGATTGCGGCGCGTAAATCACAGTGGCGCATTGTAGAACACGCGGAGACCCATGTCAAACGGAAGCGCTCCCCGGGTTGCCCTGGTAGTTCTCGACGGCTGGGGCTACCGACCGGAGCGCGAGGGCAATGCCATCGAGTTGGCCTCTACCCCGACCTGGCAACGGCTCTGGCGTTCCTACCCCCGGACCCTGCTCTCGGCCAGCGGTCTCGCCGTGGGTCTTCCAGAAGGCCAGATGGGGAACAGCGAAGTCGGCCATTTGAATCTCGGCGCCGGCCGGGTGGTGCCGCAGGACCTTGTCCGAATCTCCCAAAGCATTCAAAGCGGCAAGTTCTATGAGATCGACCAGTTGGTGCAGCTCTGCGAGGGGTTGCGCCAGACCGGCGGCACGTTGCACCTCGTAGGTCTGCTCGGTCCCGGGGGCGTTCACGCGCTCGATCGTCATCTGCTTGCCTGCGTCGAGCTGGGCATTCGGCACAGGGTGCAAGCCATTGCTATTCATGGGTTCCTGGATGGCCGCGACTCCGCTCCCACGCTCGGTGCCGAGGTCGTGCGCACCCTGCTGATGGACATGCGGCGGATCGCCGGCAGCAAGGTGGATATCGCCACCCTCACGGGGCGCTACTATGGAATGGACCGGGACCGACGTTGGGAGCGCACCAAGCTGGCCTATGACGCGATGGTCCGGGGCGCAGGCACGCCCGTCGAGCACCCGGTGCTGGCAGTCCAGGCGGCCTACCAGCGGGGCGAAACCGATGAGTTCATCCATCCTCTAGTTCACGTGAGGAATGGAGCGCCCGTTGGCACCATGCGCGATGGCGATGGGGTCCTCTTCTTCAATTATCGCAGCGATCGAATGCGCCAGATCGTCGCTGCGCTCGCGGTCGATGGCTTCGACGGCTTTGACGTCCGCGACCGCCCGCGTCTGTCCTGCGTCACCATGACGCAGTATGACCAGACCTTTGCCATTCCCCAGGCATTCCCGCCGTTCAGCCTGGCGCAGATTCTTGCCGAAGTGCTCGCGGAGCAGAGCCGCACGCAGTTCAGGACCGCGGAAACCGAGAAGTACCCCCACGTCACCTATTTTTTCAACGGTGGTTACGAGCCGCCGTATCCTGGAGAAGAGCGCTGCCTGATCCCCTCGCAGCGGGTCGCGACCTACGATCTTGCTCCCGAGATGAGCGCCGTCGGCATCACGGACGCGCTCTGCCGCACCATCGAGGCCGGCACGCACGACTTCCTCCTGTGCAACTACGCCAACGCGGACATGGTCGGCCACACCGGCGTTCTCCCAGCCGTCATCCGCGCGGTGGAGACAGTGGATCAGTGTCTCACTCGGGTGCTGGCGAGTGCTGAAAAGGCCGGGGCCAGCGTCATCATCACCGCGGATCACGGTAACTGCGAGATGATGATCGATCCGGCGACAGGCGGGGTTCATACCGCCCACACCACGAACCCGGTACCCCTGGTGGCCGTAGGCGCGAACCGGGTTTCGCTCCGACCTGGTGGCGCACTGCGCGACGTGGCCCCGACGGTACTGGGGCTGCTGGGAATCGAGCAACCCCCGGAGATGACTGGCCGCGACCTGAGAGAGTGTGACTAGATGAGGATATTGCTTGTGTTCGCGTTCTTCGCATTCGGGGTTCCTGCCGTCTCGGCGCAAGTGGGACATCCACCCCGCTCCTCGCCGTACCGTGACATCCGGAAGGGCCACACCTTCACGGTTCTCGGGGGCTACTTCTCGGGTGATGGGGGACAGTTCAACATCGGCCCCCATGATGGGGCCGTCTTCGGTGTGCGCTACGACGTCCGAACCGGCGGAACCATTCAGCTCGGGCTCGGCGTTGCCCACGGCAACCTGAAGCGGTTCATCGTCGATCCCTTTGTGCCCCTGGCCAGTCGCAAGACCGGCCCGGTTAGGCAGTCGGTCACCTTTGCCGACGTGACGATCCAGTTCAACCTCACCGGCGGCAAGAGTTGGCACCGGATCGCGCCTTTCGTCACGGCGGGCGCCGGTTTGGCCCTGGCCGGCAGCACCCCGGCCGACACGAGCGCCTATGATTTCGGCTGCAAGTTCTACTTCACCCCCGGCGCCGGCGTTCGGGTCTTCCTCTCCGACCGCCTTCATCTGCGGGCTGAGGCCAAAGGCACCTTCTGGAAGCTCAATTATCCGGCGACATTTGAGAGTGCGCCGGTGGCGGAGCCGACAACGCCGGCGGTGATCACCGACGGCAAGCTCACGGAGTGGACCAGCAGCAGGTGGCTCCAGATCGGGCTGGGCTATTCGTTCTCGCCCTAGCGATGGCCGCTTCCCTCACCCGAACGGTCGGCTTCCATGCCGTGCACCGGTACTACCGGGCCGACTGGAGCGAGGCTCGTAACCGCGAGGTATTCGGCCCGCTGGCCGACCCGCCGGGACATGGGCACGATTACCAGTGCGCCGTCACCGTCGCCGGGCGGCTGGACGAGACCGGCATGATCGTGGATCTCGCGCTCCTCGATCGGATTCTTCAGGAGGAAGTTCTAACGCCGTTTGCCGGGAAGCATTTCAACCTCGACGTGCCGGCCTTCGCCTCTGGGCGCCCCCTGCCCACCTGCGAGGCCATCGCCGCGTATCTCTTTCGCCACATAGCTGCACGGCTGCCGGACGGGGTCGCGCTCGAGCGGGTGCGCATTGCGGAGGATCCGACGCTATATGCCGACTGTACCGGAATCGACTGATTTGCTGCAGCCTGCGAAGCGCGGCGGGAGGATGTCCGAATCTGCCGCGGTCGAGGAGGTAGCCGTCTGGCTTCAGGTCAACGGCCACCCGGTGGTGACCTGGATGTGCACGCCCGACCTCCTTGAGGAGCTCGCCATTGGCTGGTTGCACGGCGAGGGGTACATCGATTCCATCGACCAGGTGCATCTGCGCCCTTGCGCCACTGATCTCGGCTTTTGGGCCACCGTGCCGGAAGAGCGGGTTGCCGCCGTCCAGGCCGAGGGACGGAAGCCTGTGCTGGCATCGGGCTGCGGAGCCGTCTCCACCTTTCTAGCAGACCCCTCCACGCTCGAGGCCAGGCCGGCCAGAGGAGAAGTGCCGGGTCTGGAACAGCTGCGTGCCCTGTTCAAGGCGCTGTTCGCCAAGGGGGAGCGGTACAAGGACACGGGCGGTATCCATGCCGCCGCACTGGTGGACCACGGCTCGCCGTCCCTCATCGCTCACGCGGAAGACATTGGTCGTCACAACGCAGTGGACAAATCACTCGGGGCGGCGCTCCTCGCCCGGCGTCGGATTACCGGTCTCGGCCTTCTCGTAACCGGGCGCATTTCGGCGGAGCTCGCGTTCAAGGCCGCCCGGGCGGGCCTGGCGTACGTCGCCACACCATCGGTTCCCAGCACGCTGGCGGTCGAGATTGCCAGGCGCAGCGGAATGGTGTTGGTGGGCCGCGCGGTGAGCGGACACCCGCAGCACCACGGGGCAGTCGAGCCAGGTGCCGCCTGATCGGAGCCGGCTAGCCGAGCTGGTGCGGAATGCCCGGCGCATAGCGGTAGTCGGCTTGAGCCGTAAACCCGAACGGCCGAGTCACAGCGTGGCGGCATATCTCCAGCGGGCCGGTTACACGATCGTGCCGGTCAACCCCGCAGGGGGTGTCACCCTGGGCGAGCCGGTCCACCCCGACCTGCGTTCGGCCGCCGTGGCCGGACCCATCGATATCGTGAACATCTTCCGGCGCTCAGAGCACATCCCGTCGCTGCTCGAGCAGCTTCTGGAGATCCGTCCGCAGCTGGTCTGGATGCAGCAGGGAATTCGACACGATGATGTGGCCCGGAGCCTCGAATCGGCCGGGATTGCGGTCGTAATGGACCGCTGCCTTGCGGTAGATCACCAATTCCTGGGGGCTTGATGCACCGCCGAGCGCTCGTCGCCGTCGCCCTCATGCTCGCGACCTCTGCTCTCCCCGCCCGAGGCCAGGCCACCAAGGACCAGGCCCGGCTGGTGTTCACCGTCTCGGGTGGAGTGGTGGTAGGAGGGGATCTCTGGTCCGTAGATAACGAGCCCGTTCAGTTCACCACACCGGCAGACACCTTCGCCATCGGGCGCCGCATTCGATCCACCATCGCCGTTGGATTCGGGGGTATCTATTTCCCCCGTGAGCACTTTGGGCTGAGCGTCGAGGGCTTTCTGATTGGGCTCGGCTTCGAGGACAGCTGCCGCCTGGTATTCTCGTCGGGCTCAGGTGATGCGGCCACCACCTGCCAATCGATTCAGGGCGCCACCAAGTCGGCCACCGCAGTGACCCTCTCCGGCGGCCCGGTATTTCGTCTCAACAGCAACAATCTGATCTCGCCCTATGCGCGAGCCAATCTGGGACTGGTGTTCAGCAACCAGAGCTCGTTGCGGACGATTGGACGATTCCCTACCGCCCTGGGAACGGCAGAACGGACAGTCTTCGCCGACGATCATGACAGCCGGATCGCTCCCTCCCTCGCGCTCGGCGCCGGGTTCACCGCCGCCGTGGCGAAAGGCTATCAGCTCCGCTGGGAGATTCGGGACAACATCGTCGGGGTGCAGCGCGTCACCGGCACCACGCCTGCGTCGGATCTGGTCCCTCCCCATAAATTGACGTACAAGCATCTCTTCAGCATGACGGTCGGGTTCGACGTCGTGTTGGAACGGCGGAGAGGAAGACGGTATTGAAGCGGGGCAGCGGGACAGCGGGGCAGCGGGGCGGCAGCACGCCCCAGCGAGTTAGGGTTCGCGGGGCCATCCTCGCCGGCGGGGGGGCGACCCGGTTCGGCGGCAAGCCCAAGGGTCTGGAGCTGGTCGGAGGCGAACGAATACTCGATCGCCTCGCCCGGACTCTCGAGGCCGCGCTGGGAGCGCCGCCCCTCCTGGTGGCCAATGCGCCGGATGCCGCGGAGTGGCGACCCGACCTCCGCACTGTGACCGACGTTCGTCCCGGCTTCGGCGCACTGGGCGGGATTTACACGGCAGTGATCGAGGCGCCGGCACCGGTGGTCTGTGTCGCGTGGGACATGCCGTTCGTGTCCGAATCGCTGATCCGGGCATTGGCGGAGGGTTTGGACGGAGCGGACGCCGTCTTGCCGCAGAGCGACGGGCGGCGCGGGGTGGAGCCGCTCTGCGCCGCATACGGGTTGGCCTGTCGGGAGGCAATCGCCGCGAGCCTTGCCGAAGACGAGCTCCGCGCCATCGGCTTCCACCACCGAATCCGCGTCGGTATCCTCTCACTGGATCAGGTACGGGCGCTCGCGGACCCCGACCTCCTCTTCTTCAACGTGAACACCGCGGACGATCTCGCGAGAGCGGACCAGCTGTGGCGTCGACACGCATTGTCTCCATAATAGGCCGGAAGAACGCGGGAAAGACCACGCTCACCGTGGCATTGGCAAGCGAGCTGGTGCGTCGGGGACACCGCGTCATGACCATCAAGCACGGCCATCATCCCGCCGATGCCGACCGCAAGGGCAGCGACACGTGGCGCCACTTTCACGAAGGGCGAGCCGAGCGGGTGCTGATCGCCTCGCCCGATCTCCGGGTGCTGTTCGAGCGGAGCCCTGATGACTACGATCCCATCGCGCTCGCCCAGCAATACATGCAGGGTGCCGACATCGTGCTGACCGAGGGATACAAGGCGGCTCCCCTTCCCAAGATCGAGGTCTTCCGCAAAGCAGTCGCCGACGCTCCGATCTACGATAAGGCTTCACCCGAAGCTGCGCAGTGGATTGCCGTTGTGACCGATGACGCGGCCTTCCGGGCGCCGTGCACCGTGCTCCGCTTCAACGACACCATCTGGCTCCAACTCCTGGCCAACCTGGCGTGGGAACGATCGCTGATCCTCGACCAGTGAACGCGCCCCTCGGGGCTGCCGACGCCGCCATCAGGATCCTGGCGGAGGTTCGGCCTCAGCCCGCCCTCCGGATACCGCTGGATGATGCGCTCGATAGCGTTCTGGCCGAGGATGTCGTGAGCCGGCTCGACATCCCCGCCTGGACCAACTCGGCGATGGACGGCTATGCCGTCCGCGGTGAGGACGTGCGGGGCGCGACCGAGGCCGGCCCGGTGTCGCTCCGGGTCGTCGAGCAGCTGCCCGCGGGCCGCTTTCCCGTAAAGGTGATCGGGCCGGGCGAGTGTGCCAGGATCTTTACCGGGGCGCCACTCCCCCACGGGGCCGACAGTGTCATCCGGCAGGAGGACACGGACCTGGGTGTAGCCACGGTACTGGTCCTCAAGGACCGGGACGTCGGCGTCAATATCCGCCGGGTTGGCGAGGATATCAGAAAAGGGGCCACCGTGCTCACTGCCGGGACCGAGCTGGGACCCGCGCAGTTGGGGGTGCTCGCGTCGCTCGCGGTGGCGCATCCGTTGGTGTACCGGCGGCCCCGGCTAGCCATCCTGGGCAGCGGCGACGAGATCGTGGACATCGACCAGCCGGAGGAGATCCTGAGCGGCCGGAAGATCGCGAGCAGCAACACTCACACCCTGGTTGCCCTGGTGCGACGGGCCGGCGGCGAGCCGGTGAACCTCGGCATCGCCGGCGACACGCCCGACAGCCTTCGCGAGCACCTGGCCCGCGCCATGGATTGCGATCTATTGGTGACGACCGCAGGCATCAGCGTGGGCGAGCACGATTTCGTGCGATCGGTCCTGGAGGAGCTGGGCGGAGAGCTCCGGTTCTGGAAGCTGCGAATGCGCCCCGGCGCGCCAGTGGGATTCGGGCTCCTGGGGCGGATGCCTTGGATCGGTTTACCGGGGAACCCGGTGAGCACGATGGTCACCTTCGAGTTGTTCGTCCGGCCGGCGATCCGGCGGATGATGGGTCATCGGCTGCCCTTCCGCCGGACCGTGTCGGTCCGGGTGGCTGAGCTGATCAAGCTCAAGCCCAAGTTGCAGCACTTCCTCCGTGGGATCGTGACCGAGGGACCGAGTGGCCCGGAGGCGCGTCTCACCGGCCCTCAAGGCTCCGGTATCCTCACATCCATGACCCTGGCAAACGCCTTGTTGATCGTTCCCGAGGGCCAATTCGAGACGCCCGTGGGCCAGATGCTCCAGGCTCTCATCCTTGACGACCCTGTTCACCAAGCTCAGCCTGGCTTCTGATTGACGGCACGCCGGGCGACCCCTTAGATTCTACCCCTGTAGAAGGGGAGTAGCTTATCCGCCGGCAAGGCGGACGGATGGATCGTCAAGACTGTTCGCCAAGTGCGGGCACGGTCCATTTGGGAGGCGGTAGCGAGCGGCGCCAGCCGCTCCTGCACCTTAGAGCGAGACCTTCGTCCACGCGAAAGCGGAGCGGACGGGGTCTCGCTTTTTTTGTTGTTCCAGAGAGGATACGATGAACAACGTCAAGACTTTCGTACTCATGGCAGGACTGCTGGGCCTGTTTGTGCTGGTGGGGCAGCTGCTCGGCGGCGCCAGCGG
>JAXDMF010000271.1:0-7260 GCA_034666205.1 Gemmatimonadales bacterium | reverse complement strand
AAGCGGGGAGGCGGGGAAATGCTAAGCCTGGAACAGACAGGAGCGGGGTAGCAAGCGCGGCGGTCCCATAATGCACCGACACATCCTTCCCCGCTTCCCAGCTTCCTGGCTTCCCCGCCTACGGAATCCCGAGAAGCTTATGCGTCTGCAGGCTGAGCCGCCAGCGCGGGTGGGCCAGGCAGTAGTGCAGGGCGGCCGAGGTGTTGGCCTCGCGGTCGGGTCCGTCCATCGGCTGGAGGAAGTAGTGGCGGAATCCGAGCCGCTCGAACTGGTCCGGTTCCGCCCCGGCCTGCGGAAAGACCAGCTTGATCTCATCGCCACGGGTGACAACCAGCTCGGCCCCGGCCTTGGGACTCACGCAGAGCCAGTCGATGCCATTCGGGGGCGGCAGGGTCCCGTTGGTCTCGACAGCGATCTCGAAGCCTTCGCCGTGCAGCGCCTGGACCAGCTCCGAGTCCATCTGGAGGAGCGGCTCACCGCCGGTACAGACCACGAAGCGACGGCCAGGCTCGGCCGGCGGCCAGGTGGCGGCTACCGCGGCCGCCAGCTCTCCGGCCGAGGCGAACCGTCCTCCACCGGGCCCATCCGTGCCGACAAAATCGGTATCACAGAACTGGCAGGTGGCCTGGTGGCGGTCCTGCTCTCGCCCGGTCCACAGGTTGCAGCCGGCAAAGCGGCAGAACACTGCGGCTCGTCCGGTGTTGGCCCCTTCGCCCTGGAGGGTATAGAAGATCTCTTTGACGAAATAGGTCATATGAACCGTGAGCGGTGAGCGGTGAGCGGTAAGCGGGGACACTCCTCAAATGTCTGGTTAACCACCGCTTCGCACTGGTCGTTGGCTACACCTACACGTCTCACAGAGCACTCCCGCTCACTGCTCACCGCTTACCGCTCACTCGGTACATCGCCGGATCCTCCAGCCCCGCTTCCCGGAACCCCTTGAGTCGAAGCAGGCACGCGTCGCATCGGCCGCATGCGGCACCGTCGGAGCTCGGGTCGTAGCAGGTGAGGGTGATGGCGTAGTCCACGCCCAGGGCCAGGCCGCGCTCGATGATCTCTCGCTTGGAGAGCGAGATCAGGGGAGTGTGGATCGTCATCCTGCGCCCCTCTTCGACTCCGGCTCGCGTGGCCAGGTTGGCCATCTCCTGAAAGGCGCGCATGTATTCCGGCCGGCAGTCGGGATACCCGCTGTAATCCATGGCGTTCGCACCCATGAAAATGTCGGATGCGCCGAGCACCTCGGCCCAACCCAGCGCAAACGCCAGGAAGATCGTGTTGCGAGCCGGCACGTATGTCGGGGGAATTCGCTGGCCGATCTCTTCCAGCGGGGTGTCCTTCGGCACGTCCATCTCCCCAGTGAGCGCGGAGCCGCCGAAGGCGCGAAGATCGATGTCGAGGACTATGTGCTTTCGGATATCCAGAAGCCCGGCGACCCGCCGCGCAGCCTCCAGCTCGGCCGCGTGCCGCTGACCGTACCGGAAGCTGAGTGCGTGCACGTCGAAGCCCTCATTGAGGGCGATTGCCGCGGTGGTGGCTGAGTCCATCCCGCCGCTCAGGAGTACCACCGCCGTGGGTTTCGTCATGGAGGAAAGTTATCCCGACCATCCTTTTGCAGCACATGCCGGAGCGCGCTCTCCAGATCGGGCTGCCCGAAGCGATACCCCGCCTGGAGCAGCCTGGCCGGCACGGCGCGGACACTCGATAGGATGGTGCCGTCGGCCATATCGCCGAGCGCGAGCCGGAGCGCCCACCCGGGCACGGCAAAGAGGGCAGGGCGTGACAGCACCCGCCCGAGGGTCCGGGTGAAATCGCGGTTGCTGAGCGGCTCCGGCGCCGTGACGTTGACCGGACCCTGGAGACTGGTGTCAACGAGCGCCTGTTGGAGGACCTGCACCGCATCATCGATCGAGATCCAGCTCATCCACTGCCTGCCACTGCCGAGACGCGCCCCGAGCCCCAAACGGAAGGGCAGAAGCATTTTTCTCAGCGCGCCGCCCGCGGGGCTCAGCACCACGCCGAATCTCGGGTGCACCACTCGAATGCCTTCGACCCGGGCCGGCTCCGCCGCTTTCTCCCATTCCCGGGTTACCGAGACCAGGAAGTCCTGGTCGGGATTTCCCGGTGGGCTCCCTTCGGTGAGCAGCTCGTCACCGCGGTCCCCATAGATCCCCACCGCCGAGGCTGAAACCAGCACCCCTGGAGGACGTTGCAGACCGGCCAGGGTCTCACTGAGAAGGCGGGTACTCGCCACCCTGCTGGAACGGATGCGTGCCTTCCGCTCGGTGGTCCACCGGGCTCCGACGTTCTCCCCGGAAAGGTGAACCACGGCATCCGCGCCCTCGAGCGCGGCCGGGTCCAGCGAACGGGCTGCGGGGTCCCACGATATCTCACCGGGGCCGGCAGTCCGGCGTACCAGACGGCTCACTCGGTGACCCTCGCTCGTGAGCCGCGACACCAATGCTGCCCCGATCAGCCCGCTGGCGCCGGTCACTGCCACATGAAGCATTGTCTCACTCCTCAGATCACAGCAAAGCCACCGCAATCACTAAAGCGCGAAAACACGAACAACAAACCACCGACAAACAAGTAAATAACAACATCACGTGAGTATCTTGTGACGTGTTCCCGAATGCAGCAGGTAACTCGGCAAGTCGATTTCGTGCTTTCGTGTTTTCGCGCTTTCGTGTTATTCAGACACAGGATGCAAAGCATCCCTGCAACCGCCAGACCGTGCGTTTCGCGCTCCTGACCCTTGCGGTCGCCGCCACGCCACCAGGCTGCGCCGCGCGGCAGCAGGAACCGCCGCGGCAGGACGACTGTATTGTCGCCCATGTGGCCGATGGGGACTCGTTTCGTTGTGCCGATGGCCGTCAGGTGCGACTCATCGCGGTGGACAGTCCCGAGTCCCAGCAGCGGCCATACGGGGAGCGGGCTCGGAAGGCGCTGCTCCAGTTACTGGGGCCCGCTGCTGCTGTCCGATTGGAATCGGACGTCGTCCCGACGGATCGCTACGGCCGTCGGCTGGCTTACGTCTGGGTGGGTCCGACTCTGGTGAACGAGGCGATGGTGCGGGACGGCTGGGCCGTACTCTACACCCTGCCACCCAACGTCAAGTATGCGGATCGGCTCACCCGGGCGCAAAACGAGGCCCGCGCGCGCGGCGCGGGCCTCTGGTCACAACGTGGCTTCGAATGCCTTCCCAACGACTTTCGCAGAAAACGGTGCGTCAGTTCACCGTGACCGTCTTCATCATCCCATGGGCCAGGTGCGGCTTGCCATCCTTGGCATCGGGCAGGAAGCAGATAAAGCCGTAGTCCCCGGGAGTAAGATCGGCGGCGAAGGAGCCCTCCGCGCCCTTATCGAGGTACGTGACCCCACCGATCGGCTGCGCCGGCGGCGGCCCCTTCATTCCGGTCTCGGCCCACCTTCCGAAGTCCTCCGTCTTCTGGCCCGGCGCCAGTTTGAGCAGAACGATCTCATGTGGCTGAGGCCCGGCGTTCTTGACCAGGATGGTATGCCGGCCGGCGGTGAGGGGCCGGGACGAGTCGAAGGCGTAGTCCGTCAGCGTAATCGTCACGTCGGCGGCCGGCGCTTCCGCCATTGCGCCGGATGTGGCGGTGACCTCGAAGGGACGGACCATGCCCTTGGCGGAGTGCATGACGCCGTCTGGGCTGGGGATGAAGCAGAGGTACACGTAACTCCCGGGAGCGAGCACCGATGTGGCCCGCGCCTCCTGCCCGGGAACGACTCCATTGGGTCCACCGACGAACTTGATCCATGAAGGCGGGGGGCCGGGTGTTTGCAGCGCCTTCGCCAGGTCGGCGGCGGTCTTTCCATCCTCCAGCTTGATGAGCTGAACCTGGTGCAGCTCCTTCCCGTGGTTTATCAGGTGAATCGTGACCGCGCCGGCCGGCGCCGTGGCAGGGGCATCGAAGCGGAAGTCGGTCGCCGTTACGGTCACGGTGGCCGGAGCGGCCTTCAGGGGCTCGGTCGCCGTCGCTGGAGAGGTGCCGGTTCCTCCCGCGGAGCGGTCGGACTTACAGCCCGCGAAAGTGCCAGCGGCGATCAGCCCGATAACGGGCAGAGAACGAAAACAGAGCATGCTATCTCCTGTGAGGGTGAAGGGGCGCGCAAACATGAACATTCGCGCCCGGATCCGCTAGTGGGATGCCGTGCTTGCGACTCGGTTGGCTCGGGGTATGTTGTCGCCATCCACCCAACCCGCTGGGGCTCTCAATGGCTCGTCTGATGCTCGGTGTCCTCGTACTCGCGTTTGCTCTCCAGGGTTCAGCCGCAGCACAGGCGCGGCCCGCCGGCGACACAATGCCGGTTCCCCCGTCCGTATTCCGCTCGCTGGCCCTGCCCGGTCCCAACGAATACCGCACCGGCGCGGGCCGGCCCGGTCCGAGCTACTGGCAGCAGCGAGCGGACTACCGGATTGCGGCCACGCTGGATACGGCACGGCGGCAGATCCAGGGCAAGGAGACCATTCACTACACCAACAACTCGCCCGGCGCGCTCAGCTACCTCTGGATGTTCGTGGAACAGAACATCTGTGCCCCAGCCAGCGTCACCCGGCAGCTCGACCAGCCGCCGCTCACCTTTCTCGGATCGACCTTCGACTTCTCCTGCAAGACCTTCATGGGTGGCTTGACGCTGGAGCGAGTCAGTGTCGGCGGCCGGGTGATCAAGCCCATCGTTTATGGAACAACGATGCGAGTCGATCTTCCGCAACCCCTCCCGGCGGGTGGAGTGCTGGATCTGGAGATCGCCTGGCACTTTCCGGTGCCGGATTACGGGGCCGGACGGATGGGACGAGACGGATCGCTCTACGAGATCGCCCAATGGTACCCCCGACTCGCGGTGTATGACGACGTCAGGGGCTGGAACCACGAGCCGTACATCGGAGCAGGGGAGTTCTACCTGGAGTACGGTGACTTCGACGTGAGTCTCACGGTACCGGCGAGCTACATCGTGGCGGCTACGGGAACACTGCGAAACCCGGGTGTTGTGCTGACGCGGGAACAGCAGGCTCGGCTGCTTGCCGCGCGCGGATCCGCCGAGCCGGTGGCACTGATCACGGCAGCGGAAGCGGGCCGGCCCGAGCAGACTCGGCCGTCATCGACGGGGCAGCTGACCTGGCGGTTCACCGCAGCGAGTGTCCGGGACTTTGCCTTTGCCGCCGGACCCGAGCTGCGATGGGACGCGTCCTCCTACGACGGGATTCTGATCCAGACCCTCTATCGCCCCAAGGCAAAGCGGTGGGAAGAGGCAAACCGGATGGCCCGGGAAGCTATCAAGTACTTCAGCGAGCAATGGTACCGCTACCCCTATCCGCAGGCCACGACGGTGGAAGGACCGGTTGAAGGCATGGAATACCCCATGCTCACCTTCGTTCCGGACAGTCCCTCCCGGGAGGAGCTGCAGTGGGTGCTGTCCCACGAGTTCGGCCACGAGTGGTTCCCGATGGTGGTCGGGTCGAATGAGCGGCTCTACCCCTGGATGGACGAGGGCTTCAACACCTTTATCGATCTGGCCGGCGCAGCCCGCTACTTCGCTGGAACCGCCTACGGGGACTCTATCGAAGTCCATCCCCTGCATCTGTACTCCGACCATGCGGTAGCGGGGCAGGAGCAACCGCTGATGAGCCGGCCGGTGGAGGTGAAAGACCTCTTCTGGGCCGGCTACCAGAAGCCCGCGCTCATGATGCAGACGCTGCGCTACGAAGTGCTGGGCAAGGAGCGGTTCGACTACGCCTTTCGAGAATACATCAAGGCGTGGGCCTTCAAGCACCCCACCCCGGCCGACTTCTTCCGGCTCATGCGTGACGCGTCAGGGATGGATCTCGATTGGTTCTGGCGCGACTGGATCTTCACCACCGCTCGTCTGGATCAGGCGGTGGATTCCGTGGGGGCGGAGAAGATCTACCTGGCCAACCGGGGCACCATGACGTTGCCGCTCGAAATGGATGTGATCTATGCCGACGGCACCACGGAGCGCATCCGGCTGCCGGTCGAGATGTGGAACCTGGGTCCCCGGTTTGCCTATCGAACTCGGGCGGGGAAGGCGGTGCGGAGGGTGGTGGTGGATCCCCGGCGGGTGCTGCCTGACGTGGATCGGAGCAACAACTCAGCCTCCGGCGCGCCGGACCAATAGGTGGTCGGTGATGTTGTCCTGCGTCAGCAGCCCTACCAGCGCACCTGCGCCATCGACGACCGGCAGCGCCGGCAGCCGGCTGGACCGCAGGCGCTCGACCGCTTCCTGGAAGCCGAGCGTTGGGGGCACGCTCGGGGCATCCTTCGTCATCGCTTCTGCCACACTCGAGTCAGCGCCTCGCTGGGAGAGCCCACGGATCAGGTTGTCGCGGGTGAGTATCCCTTCCGTGCGGCCCAAATTGTCCACCACCGGGAATTCACGCTGCTCTCCGCTCAACAGGAGGTCCACCGCCTGCGAGAGCGTCGCGTGGATCGGGATGGTGCGGAAGTCGGTCACCATCACGTGCCCTACGTTCAGACCCCGGCTCGCCGCCCGGGTCTCGACCGCGGACGCCTCGGCGTTGGCGCCGAGAAAGACGAAGAAGGCGATCAAGATCAGAAACGGTTGGTCGGCAACGAAGCCGTACACCCCGCCGGCAATCGCTAACATCTGACCCAGGCTGGCGGCGATTCGGGTGCCCCGAACGAGGCCCAGGCGGCTGGAGAGCAGGGCGCGCAGCACGCGGCCCCCATCCATGGGGAAAGCCGGAACGAGGTTGAACAGCAGCAGATAAATGTTGATCGCCAGGAGCTGGGCGAGGAATGGCCCGTCGGGGCTCAGCTGGCCCAGCGTCACGTTGCTGCCGGTGAGCTCGAGCACCAGGTAGAGCCCCACGATAATGGCGAGCGTCACGGCCGGGCCGGCCAGCGCGATCAGCAGCTCCTGCCTGGGCTCTTCCGGAATCCGCTCCAGCCGGGCCACGCCACCAATCGGCAGCAGGATGACGTCCGGAGTGCGCACCCCGAAGCGGCCCGCCATGAGAATGTGCCCGAACTCGTGGAGCAGGATACATGCGAAAAGGGCTAGCAGGGCGAGAGCGCCTGCCAGCGCCCCACCCGGCCCGCCCTCTTGGTAGCCCCGCACCGCCCACAGCCCCACGATCAGGAGGAAGGTCACGTGCACCTTGATGTCGGTGCCTGCGATCCGTCCGATTGTATACGACCATTTCATCGCTACGCCCCTCGTTCAGTCCGCTCTGGGCGAAACATAACAGCGGAGAAGGCG
>JAXDMF010000270.1:0-2781 GCA_034666205.1 Gemmatimonadales bacterium | reverse complement strand
GGGAGCGTCCGCTGTCCGGAGGACCGCGCCAAATAAAGAGCCCGGCCCGTAAGGGCCGGGTGCGCGTCCACGCGCAAATGATAGTCCGGCAGGGACAGAGTGGCCCATTAGCAGCCTTGATTGCGGGACATATTGTCCGGTACTGAGGCCGGGAGCGTGGCATGACGGGTCGCAGGTTGGCCACGTTCTTGCCTCCCTCGGTGCGGGACCCGGAGGGAGCTTTCTAATATGAATATGCGTGTGGCGCTCGTTACCGAGTTCTACTATCCGCACCTCGGGGGCGTGACCGAGCACGTGCACAACCTCGCCCGCACCCTCATCCAATCCGGACACCACGCGATCATCATCACGTCTCACATGGCCGAACTGGCCCGCGGGCACCCGCCCGAAGAGATGGACGAGGATCCCTCCTACGTATATCGGATCGGAACCAGCCGGGTCATCTATAGCTACGGCTCCTTTGCCCGGGTGACCACCGGCCTTGGCTTGCGCCGCCGGATACGCGACATCCTGAGACGAGAGCGAATCGACCTGGTGCATGTCCACGGTGGGCTCAACCCGGTGCTGGGCCTGGTTGCGCCGGACGCCGCCGGCGATCTCGACATTCCGGTGGTGGCCACGTTCCACTCCTGGTTCCACCGGTCGGCCTTGTGCCGGATCTTCCAGCGGCCTCTCCAGAAGCGGCTGGACCGCCATGCAGCCGTGATCGCGGTGAGCCAGCCCGTCGTCGAGGCGCACGCCCGCTACTTCAAGGCCGACTGGAAGGTCATCCCCAATGGGGTGGACACGTCCTTCTTCCGACCCAACGGCTCGGACCGCGCCACCGGCCGCGACTCCGAACCCGAGCTCCTGTTTCTCGGCCGGCTGGATCCTCGGAACGGTCTCGATACCGTGCTCTCGGCCATGCCTGCGGTGCTCCAGCGATTTCCTGCGGTACGACTCACCATCGCCGGGGATGGCCCGCTCCGGAGGGTGTATGAGCGGCTGGCCGCTCCGGTCGGGCGGCACGTCAGCTTCATCGGCAGCGTCAACGGCAACCGGCCGGCGTTTTACTCCGGGGCGGACCTCTATCTCTGTCCTACGACCAAGGCGTCGTTCGGGATCACCCTTCTCGAGGCCATGGCCTGCGCGACTCCAATGGTGGTCTCGGACATCACCGGGTTCCGGGAGCTGGTGTCGGGAGGCGACGAGGCGGTCCTGGTCCCCAAGAACGATGCTGGTGCGTGGGCCGAGACCATCATCGCGCTGCTCCAGGACGGAGGGCGGCGCGACCGGATGGGAGCCGCAGGTCTCACCAAGGCTGCACGTTTTTCCTGGCCCACTGTGACCCAGGAGGTCACGGCCGTGTATCGTGCGGTTCTGGGATGCTAGAGATCGCCGCCGCCGGAGCGGGCCTCCTGCTGGGCACCGGCCTCTGGGGAGCGTACGCCCCGAACAGCCCCGTGTTCGGGCCGGTCATCGGGCGGGGACCCCGCGAGCGGGTGGCTTTTCTCACGTTCGACGACGGCCCGAACCCTGGCGTGACCGACCGCATCCTGGAGATACTCCACCGGGAAGAGACACCCGCGACATTCTTCATGGTCGGCAAGCACGTGGTACAGCATCCGACCACCGCCGCCGCCGTGGCCCGAGCCGGGCAGGAGATAGGAAATCACACGTACTCGCACGTCAAGCTTCACTCCGTGGGCCCCCGCCGAGCCGCCGACGAAATCCTGCGTGCCCACCAGGCGATCACCGGAGTGACCGGACAGGTTCCGCGCAGTTTCCGCGCGCCGCATGGATATCGGGGACCATTCGTCGCCCGCGCCATCGCACCGTACCATTACCGGTCATTCGGCTGGACGCTCGGGGTCTGGGACTCCGCCCGTCCTGGCGCGGAGCTGATCCGGGCCCGCGTGCGCCGGGGACTGAGGCCCGGGGCGATCGTGCTCCTGCACGATGGTGATGGATACCAGCCGGCCGGGGATCGCTGGCAGACCGCCGCAGCCCTCCCAGGCATCATTGGAGATATCCGGGATGCCGGCTACCGGCTGGAGTCACTCTCGGCGCTGGTGGCGGCTTGAGCCGGCGAGCATGGATCACGCTGGCTGTCGTCATCGTTGCCGGTGGATTCGCGGCTCGGTTCGGCATGACTTTTCCATGGGCCCGGACCATGGATGCCCTGAGCGATGCCGACTGGGTGCTGCTGGCGGGAGCCGGTCTGATCAACATTCTGTCCCTGATGGCGAAGGCCAGCGCGTGGCACCTCCTGCTTCGCCGCCTCACCCCCATCCGCGCCATGACCGCGCAGGTGGCCACCTTTATCGGCGCCGCCGTGAATTCCATCAGCATCTCGGTCAGCGGCGAAGCGGCCCGGGCCCAGGCGGCCGGATCGAGGGATGGGGTGCCGTTCGGCCTGGCCGCCGCATCGCTGGTGGCCAGCCGCGTGGTCGAAACGCTCGGCCTCGTCGTGTTCCTCGCGGTTGCGCTGATCGTGCTGCCCCTGTGGCCGGGTGCGCGCTCCACCGGTCTGATCCTGGTCGGTGTCGCGGTGGCGGTGACGGCCGGCTACTATCTGCTGCCCCGAAGACGCTGGCATCCCGCCCTCGTGCGCCTGGCGGCCACCGGTCCATGGGGCCTCGCGGCGCCGGTCGCGCTGGTCACGCTCAATTGGCTCTTGCAGTGGCTCACCTATCACTGGAGCTTCGTGGCCACCGGGGCGGCGGTCACGCCCGGGGTATCCCTTGCCGCACTGGTGATGGCTAACATCGCCGGGATTCTGCGTCTCACTCCCGGGAATAT
>JAXDMF010000269.1:0-2590 GCA_034666205.1 Gemmatimonadales bacterium | reverse complement strand
CGCCGTACCGCCGTACCGCCGTACCGCCCTACCGCCGTACCGCTTCATTTATCCCCGAAGACTTTTTCCACCGGCTCCATCTCAGCGCCCTGCGCCTGAAAATATGCATCCCAGAACGCAATGTGCTTCCGATCCTGCTCCGCCACACCGGGCCGGACCAGGTAGAAGACCAGGACCGAGACGCCCTCGAGATCGGACCGCACCCGGGAGAAGTAGGGCGACTTCTTGAACGACTCGAAGGGCGGAACGCCTTGGTACATGCTGAGGCCACCGGGCACGTGCTGCAACAGGTCGGAGACGATGACCAGACGCTTGGGCAAGCCGTCGTACTCCGGCTTCCCGAACGTCCTCAGGGCGGTGGCCTGAATGGCCTCGAAGATGGGCGACGTCTGATGGGCCGGCTTCTCGATCTGATGGTCGATGTCGGCCCGGAGCTTGGCGGCAAAGCCATCCCACTTCTTCCGGGCGAGCTGGGGGTTCTGATAGATCTTGTTGAGGTCGGCGCCGGTGCCGGGGTTACACAGATGGCTCACCGGCTCGGTCACCCGCCGCCGGAGCCGGTCCACCGTGTACACCTCCACCATGCCGAAGCGTGGGATGCTGTCGCGGAGACGCGCCAGCTGATTCTGGATCTGGAGCCGCTGCGGCTCGGAGAACCGGTCCGAGACGTCCAGCAGAATGGCCATGATCTCCGACGGCGGGCGCTTGGTGGGGCAGAGGGTAGTTGCGTCGGTGGGCACCGCCGCCGCTCGTCCCTTGATGGCGAGGGTCGCCCCGCCTGCTATCAGGGCCAGCGCGACGGCCGCGGCACCCCCGATCCGCGCTTTGAGACCGAGCCGCTTGCCTCGGTCGCCGGAGCCCGCTCCGCTTCGGTTGTAATCACGCAGTCGCATGCTCCATGCTTCCCGTCGCACGTTCCCTGCTTCCCAAGGTGGCCAGCTGCCCGACAGTCTGGTACTCGGGCATGGTCTGCTCGAACTTCTCGTTGATCGCCTTGATGTAGTAATCGATCCGCGCGATCACCTCGCTACGGGCGTCGAGCTCGTAGGCGGCCACTGGCGACAAGACCGGGGCATCTACGAACGACGGACGGACCGGAGGGCTCCGGAAGTACAGGGGTGCTTCACCTCGACGCATTCTGCGATTGCACTCCCGGTAGCGCTGGATCGATCGTTCATGCACCACGGCCAGATGCTCGAAATAGGACCGGAGATTGTGGTGTAGCCGGGTGCGCCCCTCGATCGCCTGCTGCATCTCGAACTGGGAGCCGCGGATCAGCTCGATGGCCGAGCTCAGGTCGTCCACCGTGTGGTCCCGCAGCTGCATCATGGCCGCGAGTGACCTGGCGTTCTCCTCGGCATAGTGATCGACGGCGTCCTCCCGCTGGCGTCCGATGGCGCCATAGCCGGGATAGAGATCGCGGGTTGCCGCGACGTCGATGACCGCCAACAGGCCCAACCCCATGCCCAGCAGCACCAGGATGGCGGACTTGGCATCGCCCAGGAGCAGCGGCGCCGTCGTCAGGTGATTCAACAGCGTGGCCATCTGGACTTTGCCGGCACCGGCGATGAACAGGTCGCGGAAGTGGCCGATGGCGAGGTTGAGGCCGCCCAGCCAGAGAGCGAACAGGAGGGTCACGATCGCGCCGATAAACTTGACTGCGCGTCCGCGGTGAAACAGGAGCGGCAGGCCGTAGACCGCATACAGTGCGGCCATGCCCACGTTCAGGACCGACAACACCAGCGCCTGCACAATGCCGCCGATGAGCCCCGCCTCGCTGCCCTCCGCGAAGAACATTCCGTTGAGGATCGATTCCAGCAGCACGAACACGATCAGCAGCATGATCCCGAAGGTCCGCTGCCCCTTCGCGACATGCTTAGGGAGCCGGGTGAGGCCGTGCCGCTCCCGGAACTCCCGGAACTCATTCTCCCGGCTTGCCACCGACCGGAGCAGGGTGTGGAGCTGGTTCTGGTCGTTGATGACCTCGGCCTTGAAGTCCACCAGGGCGTTCGAGCCCGCGGACTCGATCTGGACTTGCAGGTCCGGGGTAATCGCCGACCGCTGGACCCGCCCCTCGTAGACATCCCGCTGCGACAGGTAGTCCTCGCACGCCTTCCGGGCGCAGCTCTCGATCTTCCCCAGCACGTCCAGCTCGGCCGAGTCGGGGCCGTCGGCGTCCGGCGCCGGCTGGCCGGCCATTGCCGCCTTCTCGGCCCGCTCGTCCAGGCGTAGGTCCCGGGCGATCTGTTCCACGTCCAGGGGAGGGAAGGTCTGGATGTCGGGCAGGGCCCCCGCGGGCTTGCCCATGGTTGCTGCGACCAGTTCCCGGACGGATTTTGGCATGAAGTCCTGTTACCCGACACCAAACTGCGGCGGAACAACCACAAACATCACGCGTATGGTAAGCTGTCGAGACGGTGCGCTCGGTGCTCCGGGTCACATGGCCGGGTCCCCGGTAGTCATTGCGAGGGAGCGAAGCCCCCAAAGCAATCCAGGGGTTTGCCATGATGTACACGTAACACTGCCGAATCATGACTCGTAGGCTAGGGCAGTGCGGCGGGATTGCTTCGGGCACTCCGTGCCCTCGCAA
>JAXDMF010000268.1:0-4065 GCA_034666205.1 Gemmatimonadales bacterium | reverse complement strand
CAGGCGCAGAATGGGGCGTTGACTGGCCTGCTCCGCGCTGACGGCGCTCTCCTCTTCCTCCTTGATCTGCTCCACCTCGAAGGAGGCGCCGCTGATACCGATACCCTGGAGCAGACGGGATACCACGCTCTCCGTCTCGCGATAGAGCTCGTCGAGCTTTTCCCGGATCTTCGATGGCGAGCCGAGGAGCATGCGGACTTCGCGGCCGGTGGCGAAGGCCAGCATCTTTTCGGCATCCATGTCGAACGGGTTGGATGTCGCCACTTCGAGGTAGGAATCGGTCTGGCCCACCGGGACCACATTGAACCGCCGGGCCAGCTGCTCCGGCACCGTGGCGGTCAGCTTGGGGTCCGTCTTGGTCAGGTCGGCCAGCGGGAAACGAAACCGCGCCGCGATGGCATCCAGGATCTGCTGGTCGCTGGCCACCTTCCGCTGGACCAATACCTCCCACAGCGCCACAGCTGGTCCACTCTCCTGCCGCAAAGCCGTCATGGCCTCTGGGGACAAGAGGTTTTCGATGGAGGGAACCAACCACTCGTCGGTGAACTGCATTGCCAGGCTCTGTTGTGTGTGATGAAACCAGCGGACGGGAGGCGGAGGAGCCAGGTGGATAATAAGAAGGTTACAGCAGCCCCCACCAGTCCCGATTCACATCCAGGGTCACCCCGACACCCCCGTCCCGTAGTCCGATGCCCACCTCCAGCCGGATCAGCCGCATGAGCCATTCGACGGCAACACCCGCTACCGGCCGGATACCATCGGTCTCGGTCCACGGCAATCCGGCGATGGAACGTCCGGCGTAGCCCAGCGCCACGAAGGGGGCAACCGTCGCCCGGCGGCCCGTGGAGGCGAACGATCCGAGGGAGAAGGCCGGAGCCGGAACCTCGAACCGCCACTCGAGGTGGGCCAACCCCGCGGAGCGGCCGCCATAGGCTCGATAGGGCTCTCCGACCAGGGTACCCCGCCCTCCGAGGACAAAGCTCCGATGGGGAGGAAGCCCGTCTGTCCCGGCGCCAAGATAAGCTCGCGCGAGCAACTCTGAGCGGCCCAACTCGACCGACCAGCCGCCCACAGCAGCGACCCGCGCATAGTCGGCTGGGCCCTCGCCACCCTCGAGCAAGAGCTTGCCCTGCAGGTCGTGTCGCATCGCAATCCCGCCGCTGCCGCGCTCGACTCCCAGTCGTGCGACGCGATAGGACCCTGAGCCGAGCGCAGGGTTGGCTCGATACGACCCGGTTGCCGGCGACGCCATGGTCGTGACCGACCGGCTCTCCTCGACACCGACATCCATCGTCGCCGAGGTGCGGCCGTTGAGCCGGTGCCGAATCCCGGCACCGAGGCTGTGGAGCAGCACGTAGTCGCCGTGGTCCTTTCCACCCTCCTGCGCGAGAATGGAGTTTACCAGCGGCGCGATGACGGGAAGATCGCTGAAGTCACGCACCCGTCGAGACGCACTAAGGCTCAGCTCGGTCGGGCCAGTGCTCCACGTCGCGACCAGCGATCCCGTGAGCCGATCGTCCGATGTGCCATAGGCCACCGAGGGCCGAAGCGCGATCCGGGTACCTCGCAGGCCGATGACCCCTCCGAAGCCCACGGTCAGCCCTTCGACCCGGTTCACATGCGCCAGATCACTGAGTGAGCCGGCGGCCAGACGGGTGCGGGGAAGACCAGCCAGGACGCGGGACGCGGCGATCCGCTCCACTTCAACCCGGAGCGCCTCCATGTCCTGTCGATTGAGCGGTCGAGCGACTCCGGCGATCGCCGGCCCGAGCGGCTCGCCCCAGGTCGAATCCGGCTTTCGTGGCTGAAGCAGCCCGGCAATCGGCGCCCCCACAAAGAGGCTGTCCGGCACATCGGCGTTCAGCTCATAGTCGCCGATCTCCCAGCGGCCCCGGATGATCCCCCGCGCGGGGAAATCGAGCCAGGTCGCCCGCCGCCTGATCTCTATTTCCTGGCGATATGGCAGCCAGTAACGATGCTCGTATAGCGCGTTCTCCAGAACGACGCTGATGTCCTCCAGCTGGCGATCGAGATATGAGGCCGGAGTGAAGCTGAACCGAAAGCGGACCAGCTCGGCCGTGGCGACATCGAGGTACAGGGTTCCCACCACCAGCGGCCGGGCGAACGATCGGGGCCGCACCTGGATCTGATAGACGGTCACCTCGCCTTCCGCGGTCCGGATGGCAGCCGAATCGGACAAGGCAAAGTCATATGCGTCGAGCCCGGCCGGCGAGAGCGGATGCACGACATCGCGCACTTCATCGCCTTCACCGATGCGAATGACATTGCCGAAGTTGTTGGTGACGATGCCGAGGTGATCGCGGTGGTAGTTGATGTCGGTGGGCAGGAAGGTGCTGTCGCGCCAGCCGAGGATGACCTGCTTGCTCCGATCAGGTGCCTGCCAATACACTTCGACATCGAGCTCGTCGGCCTTCACCAGCCGCGGCGGCTGGGTCAACCCTTCGCCCACCTGTGCCAGGAAGAACAGGAATCCGTGCGCGCGCGTGCGGTAGCTCGTGAGCGAAGTGTCCGCCTGAACGGCCAGCCGGCGCTCAACGGCCCTCTGTACCAGAGTGAGGGCCTGGGAGGAGTTCCAGTTCTGGGCGGCGAGAGGTGTGACGGTGAGCGGTAGGAAGTGGGAAGTGAGAGGTACGAGGTGAGAAGCGAGGACGAAGGCCCCCACCATGAGTGAGGACCGGAATCGGAGCACCGATCTCCCGAACTCCTTCTTACTTCTCACCTCTTACCTCTTACTTTCTTGCATGCCCCTCTCCCCTCTCACCGCTCACCTCTTACGTGGCAAGTCCTCGGCAATATCCCAATGGACCGCGCATTGGACAACCTTACTTGGCACCGCCTGGCTCGCGGCCATGCTCGGTTGCGGAGGCCGCCAACCGCCCACCAGCAGTAAACCTCCCGCCGCGCCCACCGTCGCTCGGGTGTTACCCCTGGCGCGAGTCATCGTGCTGGAGACTTCCGGTCCAGCCCCCTCCGACACGTCAGTAAGCTTTACAGCCGGCCAGCCGCGAACCATCGTGCTCCGGCATGGACCTCCAGAGAACATCGTCTTTGCCAGGCTCGCGTTCTCGGCGGACGCCTTCGCCGACAGTGGGCAGACGGTGAAGGTCGACGTCCACCTTCGCCCCGGCGTCTATGGGATCGACCTGACCACCAGCCATCCCCTGCGAGAGAAGGGCGCGAGCCTGGTCTTCGAATATTCCCGATTCTTCTCCGCACCCGCCCGGGCACGCCAGGTCTACGGCAGCGACGTCGCATTCGAGCGGGCGCTGGCCATCGGCCGCTTGCTGCCGGATGCGCACATCGAGCTGCTGCCACCGTTCCGCCCCGCGGCCGATAACCTGGGTGCCGAGCTCCCGGCGCCTGGGAGTTACCTGGTGGCGGCGCCGCAATGAGCTCGGGCTTCAAGCTTTTCCTGGATCGGGCCAGCCAAGGCGGGATGGTGCCGGTGACCAGGCAGGTCGTGCTGGACAGCGACACACCGGTCACCGCCTTCGCCAAGCTGCATCAGGGTCCCTATGGCTTTCTGCTCGAATCCCTCGAGGGAGGCGAACGCTGGGCGAGATACACCTTCCTGGCCACCGATCCCGATGAGGTGTTCCGCTACCGCGGCCGGCAATGCTCTCGCTGGACCAGCGAGACTGGGTGGACCGTAGTGGAAGCCGACGTAGCTCCCCTGGAGCACCTGGGGCGAACCATGCGGCGGCACCCTCCCGTTGAGGTCCCGGGCCTGCCCCGGTTCACCGGCGGGGCTGTTGGCTATCTCGGCTACGACATTGTCCGCAGTATCGAAGCGTTGCCCGAGCCGCCGCCTGACGACCGCAACCTGCCCGACGCCATCCTGATGGTGGCCGGCACCCTGCTCGTCCTCGACAACTTGTTCAACCGGGCCACCGTCATCGCCAACGTCGAGGTCCCCCGGGGCGCGTCCGAAGCCGACCTGCGCCGGTTGTATGACGCGGCGGAGGCACGGATCGATTGCTGGCTCGCTCGTCTCGCGGCTCCGAGCACCCATGAACCGCTGGAGATAGAACCGATGCCGTCCTT
>JAXDMF010000267.1:0-5041 GCA_034666205.1 Gemmatimonadales bacterium | reverse complement strand
CAGCGGGGCAGCGGGGCAGCGGGGCAGGTTGGGGAACCGAGTCATTCCGAACGCAGTGAGGAATCGGCCGGAGTGACGTCGGTTCGAGATCTCGACAAGACGTCTCCCGGGGCGACCCCTCGCGTTGCTCGGGATGTCCCGCGAGTGCTCCCGGCCGAACCGTCTGCCGGTCTACCTGAGGCCCCGTCCGCCCGTCCGCCCGTCCGCCCGTCCGCCTGGACAAAGGGTGCTCCCCCGATCCCCGGCCCCGGCCTCGCCGTCGAATCACCGGAGCATCACCTCCTCGGCGACGATCTCCTCTCGCTGACCACGATCGAGGAAGTAGCGGAGCGGATTCGCACGACCTATTGCTGCGGCTTGTGTCCCCACCGCACCAATGCGGTCCCGGGCGAGGGGAATCCGAGCGCAAGACTCTTTCTGGTGGGAGAGGGACCGGGCGCCACCGAAGATGCGCAAGGGCGGCCGTTCGTCGGCCAGGCGGGAACGTTACTCAACGGGATCCTGGAGGCTATTGAGATTCCGCGGGATTCAGTGTACATCACGAACATTGTAAAATGTCGACCTCCCCAGAATCGAAAGCCTCTGCCGGATGAGATCGCGGCTTGCATTCCATATCTCCATCGCCAACTGGAAATCATTCGACCGAAAGTGATTCTTGCCCTGGGCAGCACGGCCGCGGAGGCCATGCTGGGGGTCAGAAAGAGTCTGGGAGAGCTGCGCGGCAAGGTGCACACGTACAACGGCATTCCGCTGATCGTGACGTATCATCCCGCGGCGCTGCTCCGCAACCCGAACTGGAAGAAGCCGGCCTGGGATGACGTCCGTATCGCAAGACAATTACTCGACCGCTGATCCCTACGTCGGCCGGTCCGCGCCGTGGAGCCAGGAGGCCGAGCAGGCCGTGCTGGGCGCCATGCTGCTGGATCAGGACGCGGCGCTGCGCGCGGCCGAGCTGGTGGACGACACGATGTTCTACCGGGAGCCGCACCGGCGGCTCTTCCGGGCGATGCTCGCACTCACCGAGCATCGGGTGGTCATCGACCACATCACCTTGCGGGACGAGCTGCTCCGCCGGGGCGAGCTGGAGATCGCGGGCGGGCTCGAATACCTCGCCGAGCTGGTGGACGCCGTCCCCACCGCGGCGAACATCGAGTTCCATGCCAAGATCGTCAAAGACAAGGCCATTCTCCGCCGTTTGATCGAGACCTCTACCTCGATCATCACCGAAGCGTACGACGGCCACTCCACAGCCAACGATCTCCTCGACACCGCCGAATCGAAGATCTTCCAGATCTCGCAGCAGCGGGGTGACGAAGGCTTCACCCGGCTCAAGGAGATGCTGTGGCCCACGATGGAGCGCATCGAAACGCTCCAGCGTAGCGGGAAATCGATTACCGGAGTGCCGAGCGGTTTCCAAGATTTGGACGAGATGACGTCGGGCTTCCAGAAAAGCGAGTTGGTCATCGTCGCCGCGCGTCCGTCCATGGGAAAGACGGCGTTTTGCCTCAACGTCACCACCCAGGCCGCGGTGGACGGGTTCGGGGTCGCGGTGTTCTCGCTGGAAATGTCCAAGGAGGCGCTGGTGCAGCGCATGCTCTGCGCCGAGGCGCGGGTGGACAGCCAGGCGGTGCGCCGGGGAACGCTCAGGGATCCCGACTTTACCCGGCTGGCACGCGCGGCGGGCATTCTCCAGAGCTGCCCGGTCTGGATCGACGACTCGCCCGCCCTGACGCTGCTCGAGATGCGCTCCAAGGCGCGCCGACTCAAGGTGGAGAATGATGTGCGGCTGATCGTGGTGGACTATCTCCAACTGATGCGAAGCCCGGAGTACTCGGAGAACCGGGTGCAGGAGATCTCCGACATCTCCCGCTCGCTCAAGGGGCTCGCCCGCGAGCTGGAGATTCCAGTCATCGCCTTGTCCCAGCTCTCCCGCGCGTCGGAGCAGCGCGGAGGCGAGCGCCGGCCCATCCTGTCTGACCTGCGCGACTCCGGCGCCATCGAGCAGGACGCCGACGTGGTGATCTTCATTCACCGGCCCGAGATGTACCAGAAGGAAGACAGCGAGGGGAACAGCCTCCAGGGATTGGCGGAGGTCATCGTCGGCAAGCACCGCAACGGTCCTACCGGCACGGTGAATCTGTACTTCCACAAGCAGTTCACCCGGTTCGACAACCGCACCGAGCGCGAGGCGCCGGAATGAGCGGGCGGACGGGCGGACAGGCGGGCCGTCATGCCTAAAGCCAGGTCCGTCTACCGTTGTACTGAGTGCGGTCACGAGCACCCGAAGTGGGCGGGCCGTTGCGAGGCGTGCGGGGAATGGAATTCGATCGCGGAGGAGCCGGCCGGGAAAGTCGAGAAGGGCGGGAAGGATCGGTCGTACCGCCGTACCGCCGTACCGCCAGCCCGCCTTCGCGACATTGCTGCGGAATCACTCACGCGCTGGCGGACCGGTCTCAACGAATTCGACTTCGTGCTCGGCGGCGGGATTGTCCCCGGCTCGATGACCTTGATCGGCGGTGAGCCCGGCATCGGCAAGTCCACGCTGCTGCTCCAGGCGGCCGCACGGCTGGAGACGGCGGGCCGCACCGTTCTCTATACCAGCGGCGAAGAGTCGCCTGACCAGCTGCGACTCCGGGCCGATCGGTTGACCGAAGACGCCGGTGCGGTGCACGTGCTGGGGGAAACCCGGCTCGAATCCATTATCGAGGCGGCGGGCGCCATCTCGGCCGATGTGGTGGTGATCGACTCGATCCAGACCATCTACACCGGAACGCTGGAAAGCGCGCCCGGTAACGTGGGGCAGGTTCGGGAGTGCTCGGGCCAGCTGATGCGCTTTGCGAAGGAGACCGGGACCTCGGTCATCGTGGTCGGACACGTGACCAAGGGTGGCGGGATCGCGGGCCCGAAGACGCTGGAGCACATTGTGGACACGGTGCTCTACTTCGAGGGCGAGGCCACGCTGGATTATCGCCTCCTCCGCACCACCAAGAACCGTTTCGGCTCGGTGGATGAGCTGGGTGTTTTCACCATGACCGAGAGCGGCCTCCTGGCGGTGCCCAATCCCTCGGCGGTCTTCCTGGCGGCGCGTGCCGACGGCATCAGCGGCAGCGCGGTCACCGCATTGATGGAAGGCACCCGGCCGGTGTTGGTCGAGGTGCAGGCCCTCGCGGCCAAGTCCGGGTACGGAACGCCCCAGCGGGTGGCTACTGGACTCGATCCCCGCCGACTGGCCGTCCTACTGGCGGTGCTCGAGCGGCGGGCCGAGACCTCGTTTGCGAATCTCGACGTGTTTGTTCAGGTCACTGCCGGTGTGCGGCTCAACGAGCCAGGGGCCGACCTCGCGGTGGCGGCGGCGCTCCTGTCGAGCCTCTCCAACCGGCCCGCTCCGGCCGATGTAATTTTCCTCGGCGAGATCGGTCTCGGTGGAGAGATCCGGCCCAGTGGTGCGGTCGAGCGCCGTATCGCCGAGGCGGTACGGCTGGGCTTCCGCCGGGTGTTCGGCTCGTCCCGCAGCACCGTGCAGGTTCCCGGCGCGTCGCTGGTGGGGCTGGACCACGTGGATCAGCTGGTGCGCGCGCTTGCCGCGTGACGTGGGCGCAATCGTAGTTGCCGCCGGGCGCGGGGTCCGATTCGGCGGCCAGACTCCCAAGCAGTATGTGCCGATCGGCGGGGTTCCCATGGTGCTTCGAGCACTACGGCCCTTCACCTCCCATCCTGAAGTTGCTCACGTGGTTTTGGTCCTGCCGCCGGAAGACGCAGCCAATCCTCCTGCATTCCTCTCCGTCCTCTCCGCTCCTGCGGCAAGCTCAGGGCAGGCTTTCTCCGTCGTTCCCGGCGGCACTCACCGGGGTGACTCGGTTCGCGCGGGCATCGCCGCGTTGCGCGCGGAATGCGTAGTAGTGTTGGTGCACGATGGGGCGCGTCCCTTCGTGGACCGAACGGTGATCGATGCCGTGATCGGCTACGCGCGCAATGGTGAGGGCGCGGTGCCTGCGGTCCGGCTCAGCGACACGCTCAAGGAGGTCGATCCGAAGGACCTTACCCGCGTCGTCCGCACCCGGCCCCGGGCGCGGATCTGGCGGGCGCAGACGCCGCAAGGCTTCCCCCGCGCTGTATTGGAGCGGGCGCACGCTCATGCTGAGCGTACCGGACACCGCGCCACCGACGACGCCGCGCTGGTCGAGGCCATAGGCGTTCCGGTGCGAGTGGTCCCCGATTCGACCCGCAACATCAAGGTCACTACCCAGGAGGACCTCGCGCTGGCACAGCTGCTCGCTGGAGTGTCCCGGTGATCCTTCCATTCCAGACTGAGGCCGAGGTCTCCGCCGCCATCCCCCAGGTCGGGCGCCACCTCCGGGCCGACAAGCTGCTAGCCTACCCAACCGAGACGGTCTACGGTCTCGGATCGGCCCCGACTGCTGCAGCGGTCGCTGCCCTCGGCCGGCTCAAGGGACGGGCCCCGGGGAAGCCATTCCTCTTGCTCATCTCCGGGCGGCGAATGGCGGAGGAGTGGGGCCTGGTCTTCAACGCGTCGGCAACCGCACTGTCGGATGCCTTCTGGCCCGGGCCCCTGACTCTCGTCCTTCGTGGTGGGGAAGGGCGGCTGCCCGACGAGCTGCGAGGGAAAGAGGGTGGCATTGCGGTGCGGTACACGTCGCACGCCGGCATCGCGCGGCTGGTTGCGTTGCTGGGTGAGCCGCTGACCTCGACCTCGGCCAACCGTCCCGGCGGACCGCCGGCGCCCGGCGCCGACCGGCTGGTCGAGCTATTCGGCCCGGAAGAACGAAACGGCGAGCTCCTGGTGCTGGACGGTGGGGTGCTCGGCAACGTCCCATCGTCCACGCTGGTGGACTGCACCGAGGCCGTGCCGCGGCTGGTTCGTGAGGGAGCGATTCCGAGAGCTGAGCTGCGGCGGGCGGCTGGGCGCTTAGCTCCATGAAGCTGAGCAATGTCACCCTGACTCCTCGCCCAGCGAGGAGGAGGGGGCCAGAGCTGTACGTTTAGACAAAATTGTACGGCCGGCGTGATTCTGGTGAATGGC
>JAXDMF010000266.1:0-2681 GCA_034666205.1 Gemmatimonadales bacterium | reverse complement strand
GGGATGACCAGCGGCCAGGAAAAGATCAGTGGAGTGCGGGTGCCCGCGTCGTACAGGGTCCCCTTTTCCCGGGGGAATGGCGCGCCGTTGTCGCTGAAGAACAGCACCAGCGTCTTCTCGCGGAGCTTTCTTCGATCGAGCTCCGCTAGCATGCGGCCGATCTCGCCGTCCATGCGGGCGGTTTCGTCGTAGTAGAGGGCGAGATCGGCCCGGGTCTCGGGCGTGTCGGCGAGGTACGGCGGCACCGAGACCCGGGCAGGTGAGTGGGGATGAGCGATCGCGCCCCGCTCATAGGGGCGGTGGGGATCGTGGAAGCCGACCCAGAGGAAGAATGGTCGAGTTCCGACCGAATCCAGGAACCCGGGAAACGCGTTTGCCGTCTCCGGCGAGTACCACTGGAACTGCCGCTCGCCGTTGGGGCCGATGTGCGTCTTCGCCATCATACCGGTGAAGTAACCCCGGGTCTGGAGATACGATGGAAGAATGCGCTCGCCGTCCGGCAAGGGAGTGTGCAGGTCTTCGGTCAGCGTGGCATGAGGATACTTCCCGGTGAGCGTGCTGATGCGGGACGGGCTGCACTGCGGCGTCGTGCCGAAGGCACGGGTCACCCGGAGCCCGGACCGAGCGAGCCGGTCGATGTTGGGCGTTCGGATCCCGGCATTGCCGTAGATCCCGAGGTCGCGCCAGCCGAGATCGTCGGCGACGAATACGACGATGTTCGGCTGCGACGCTTGCGCGAGCGCGGGGGCGGCTCCCGCGAAGGTGGCCGCTCCCAGTAGGGTCGCGGCTGACAGGATCCGAATCATCTACCCTCTCGACATTGTGGCGGCTGGAGCCCGGTCGTCGAAGGGTAGATGATGTGGGAGCGGAGGACTAGGTCACGTAGTTGAACGCCGGCATCGCCTTCAGGCGGCTGGCGCTTCGTTGAATTTCGCCGTAATCTCGTGACGCACCGCGAAGACGACGGTTTCGGATCCAGAACCCGCGGCTGAAGTTCTCCGCCGGAGTAGGTACTGGTGATGCGAAGGGCACCTGAAGGACTCCCCCTCTTTTTGTTCTGGGCCGCCTCCACGGTCCTCCTGACCAACGCCTGCCAGGACACCTCACAATCGCCGGCGCCACGGCCGGAGATTCCCCAGAAATCAGCACCAGAAAGCGGCGTGCTCGGGCCGATCGGCCTGGTCTACGTCTGCGGGAACAAATTCCTGGCCACGAATGCCACCGGTGGTCCGGTGCAGGTGGAGTATCGGGTGGCAGGCGCCGACGAAACTGGCACGCTCAACCTGGTGCCGGGTCCCGAAGAGGACCCGGCCTATGGTGAGACCGAGTTGGAAGCGACACGACCGGGGACTGTGGAGCTGTATCGGGACGGACGCCGTGTGGCCCGCCGGCGGAATGAAGGTTCTCCCTGCGGCGCATCCGCTTCCCCCAGGTCCGCGTCCGCGTCTGCCCTGGCCGGCCCCGGGACCTCCGGCTCGTGGAGCGCGCCGTTCGCCTGGCCTGTCGTCGCCATAAACGCCAGCCTGTTGCCCAATGGCCGGGTGCTGGCCTGGGGACTGAGCGGCACGCCCCAGGTATGGAACCCAAGTATCGGCAGCTTCGCCGCCGTCCCGGTCGGGTCGTGGCTCTTCTGCTCGGGGCAATCATTCCTGCCTGATGGCCGGCTCCTCGTCGCCGGCGGGCACATCAAAGCGTTCCATGGCATCCCCGATATCAACCTGTTCTCCTTCGGTACCCAGACCTGGACGACGTCGACCCCGATGCAGCACGGCCGGTGGTATCCCACCAATACCACGCTGGCGAACGGCGACGTCCTGATTCTGGCGGGCACGGATGAAAATCAGATCCAGGACACCGTGCCGGAGATCTGGTCGCCGAGCGGCTTTCGGCGGTTGACCACGGCAACCCGCACGCTCCCCTACTATCCCCGGACCTTCCTCGCCCCCAACGGCCGCGTGTTCTATGCCGGTGAGGACCGCACCACGAGTTACCTCAATACCACCGGGACCGGCTCGTGGAGCACCGTAGGCGACCGGCTCTACGGGAGCCGGGAGTACGGCTCGGCGGTGATGTACGACAAGGGGAAAATTCTCTACGTCGGGGGTGGCCGTACCACCAATACAGCAGAGATTATCGATCTGAACGGAGCGGCGCCGGCGTGGAGGTGGACGGGATCGATGGCGTTTGCCAGGCGTCATCTCACCGCCACGGTTCTCCCGACGGGCGAAGTCCTCGTGACCGGCGGTGTCGGCGGGACGGCTTTCAACGATCTCACCCAGGGAGCGCACGCCGCGGAGCTGTGGAGCCCCTCGAGCGGCACCTGGACGACATTGGCCAGTAGTGCGGTGACGCGGGGCTATCACTCCATATCGCTTCTCTTACCCGACGGCCGGGTCCTCCACGCCGGTAGCGGTGGCGCCTCGGGAGCACCGGACGAGACCAACGCGGAGCTGTTCTCGCCGCCCTACCTGTTCAAGGGTACTCGCCCCAGCATCAGCGCCGTCGCTTCGCCGATCAGCTATAGCAGCACCTTTACTGTGACCACGTCACAGGCCGCCAGCATCTCCAAGGTGAGCTTGATCCGACTACCGTCGGTGACCCACGCGTTCGATATGAACCAACGGTACCAGCGGCTGTCGTTTGCTCGAGGGAGCGGGGTGCTCACGGTGACCGCTCCCAGC
>JAXDMF010000265.1:0-3150 GCA_034666205.1 Gemmatimonadales bacterium | reverse complement strand
AACGGGATTGCTCGAAAACGTGACGTGCCCAGATCCGGTATCTCACCCACTCCCGCAAGCACCTCTCCCATCCGACCGCCGAGATAGGTGGCCAGCGCCACACCGTGGCCGCAGTATCCCATCGAGTAGTGGACACCATCCAGCCGTCCCGCATGGGGCAGGTGGTCCACCGGATAGGCCACCTTCCCCGACCAGGCATACTCGATCGTCGCGCCCGCCAGCTCGGGGAAGACCTCCGCCATGCCGGCAGCAAGAATGGCGGCACTGCGCCGGGTGCCAGTGGGGGTAAAGGACGCACGTCCCCCAAAGACCATACGGCGATCCGGCGAAAGCCGGAAGTAGTAGAGCAGATTCTTGGTATCGCTGAACACGCGGTTCCGGGGCACCAGGCGGCGGACCTGGTCTTCGTCCAGGGGCGCGGTGGCAATCTGGTAGCTGCCGATCGGGATGACCCGTCTCCGCAAGGATGCCAATGCCCGCGGCGTGTAGCCGTTGGTTGCCGCGAGGATCTCCCGGGCCTTTACGGTTCCTCTCGTGGTCGTCACTTCGAACGCCCCACGAATGCGGCGGATTCGTCTCACCTCAGCGCTTTCCAAAAGACGCGCTCCGGCTCGCTCCGCCGCCTGGGCCAGCCCGTGGACGTACTGTGCCGGTTGAAGGGAGCAGCCGCCCGGGTCGACCAGCCCACCGTGGTAGCGAGGGGACTCGATCTCCCGGGCGAGCTCATCCCGGCTGAGCAGCTCGGTCTCGTATCCCAGCTGCTCGCGCATGAACCGGCCGCTCTGTTCCAGGCCCCGCATATGTCCCGGCTTGGCGGCCAGGGTCACGGCGCCACAGCGGACGAAATCGCAGGAGATCCCCTCCTCGGAGATCAGGCTCGAGAGATTTCGAATGGCCTCGAGAGACAGCTGAAACATCCCGGCCGCTCGCGCTGCGCCGAGCCGTTGGGCCAGCTCCTCCATTTCGGGTTTATAGCCCGGCAGCACAAACCCACCATTCCGCCCGCTCGCACCCCATCCCAACGTGTGTTGCTCGAGTACCGTGGCATCGGCGCCCCGCCGGGCCAGCGCCCGCGCAGCCGCGAGGCCGGTGTATCCGCCGCCAATAATGGCGACGTCGGTGCGGTCAGGCAGCTGGACAACAGGGAAGCGGGGAAGCGGGGAAGTTTCTGTCCAGAGACAACGCTCAATCATTCGCTTGGGCTCCCGAATTCGTTTACCGCAGCTCGACAGCTAAGCGCTGCCTCCTATCATGCCCCAATCCCGCTCTTTCGCCTCCCCGCTTCCCCGCTTCCCGCCTATCTCGCCCGCACCAGCCGGTCCGCGAGGTAGATGAGGATGGCAGTGACGACCAGGATGATAGTGCTGATGGCATTGATGCTCGGCTCGACGTTCTTCCGCACCATGCCGTACACCACAATGGGAAGGGTAGACGAGCCCGAGCCGGATACGAACGAGGTGATCACGTAGTCGTCGAATGACATGGTGAAGGCGAGCAGCGCGCCGGCCAGGATCCCCGGCCAGAGCTGGGGCACGGTCACCCTCCAGAAGGTGGTAATCTCGTCGGCCCCCAGGATCAGGGCAGCTTCCTCGAGATTCTGGTCCATTCCCTCGAGACGCGCCAGCACGACGACCACGACGAATGAAATGCAGAAGGCGACGTGGGCGATCGTGATGGTGGTGACGCCCAGCGGGAACTTGAGCAATGCAAAGAGGATCAGCAGGGAGATACCGACCACGATCTCGGGCGTCACGATGGGGACATACAGAAAGCCCTCGAAGGCCCGCCGCCCCCTGAACTGGTGCCGCGCCAACGCCAGGGCGATGAACGTCCCGAGTACGGTCGAGATGACGGTGGCGGAGCCACCCACGATCAGACTCACCTTGAGGCCTCGAAGGATATCGGGCCGCTCCAGGAGCCGGTGATACCACTGCAGGGTGAAGCCTTGCCAGTCTACTGAGAACTTGGAGTTGTTGAACGAAAAGATCATCAGGACCAGGATGGGCAGGTGCAGAAACAAGTAGACCAGCCCGGCGAACACGATCAACCAGCGTGGAGTCCGCAGTCTCATGTCAATGATCCCGCGCCGGTGTCGGATCCTTCACCCGGAGGTAGATCATCACCGCCGCGAGCACCAGGGCCATCACGATGAAGGACGCCGCCGAGCCGAACGGCCAGTTCCGCGCGGCGGAGAACTGGTTCTGCACCAGGTTGCCGATCATGAGCTCTTTGGCCCCGCCCAGCAGGTCGGAGGTCAAGAACGAGCCCAGCGCAGGAATGAAGACCAGCAGACAACCGGCCACCACACCTGGCATCGAGAGCGGCAAGGTCACCCGGCGGAAGCGCGCGCTCGGGGTGGCACCGAGCACCTCGGCAGCTTCCAGCAGCGACTCGTCCAGCTTCTCCAGAGAGGCGTAGATCGGCAGGATCATGAAAGGGAGGAAGCCGTAGATCAGGCCGATCATGACGGCGAAAGGCGTATACAGGATGGTCAGTGACTGGTCGATGATCCCGAGCTTGAGCAGCCAGTTATTGATCAACCCCGTGTCGCGCATGAGGAAGATCATGGCGAACGTGCGCACCAGGAAGCTGGTCCAAAACGGGAGGATCACCAGGAACAACAGGAGGTTGCGCCAGCGGCCCGAGCGCACGATGACGTAGGCAACGGGGTAGCCCAGCACCAGGCAGATGACGGTGCAGGCGATCGACCAGAGGAACGTTTGCTGCAACACCTGGAGGTATAGCGGATCGAAGAAGCGGGCGTAGTGCTCCAGAGTGAAGCCGCGCTCCACGCCGCCGTAGATCCCCCGCGGCATCAGGCTGTAGACCAGCATGATGAGTATGGGGATCAGGAAAAACGCCACCAGCCAGAAGGCCCCTGGGGCCAGCAGCGCCCACGCCTGTGCCTCCGGACGCCTATATAGCCACCCCAACGCGCGCTGACGCAGCGTGGCCAACTAGTCGCCCTCCAGAACCTGGCAGTCTTCGGGCAGCCAGGCGACCGCCGCGGGATCGCCCCGCTTCCACAGGAGTGGCTTGATCAGCTGGCCCTCGTTCCGCACGGCCACGGTGACATCGCCGGCTCCAGGAACGGTGACGATGACGTGCATCGTCTCGCCCAGATAGATCACGTCCCGGATGACGCCAATC
>JAXDMF010000264.1:0-2624 GCA_034666205.1 Gemmatimonadales bacterium | reverse complement strand
GGCCAGATCATGCTGGTGTACGACCCGGTCCATCACGAGGAGATCGAGACCAGGGATGAGGCGGTCGGGATAGAATCGCTCTGGAGGAGCGGGCCCAGCTATGACCGGCGCTACGCGAGAGTCAAGCGACCGGTGGTCCTGACTGGTGGCGAGCTGACATTGGACCAGCTCGATCTGCGCTATGACCCATTTACCAAGCTTTACCAGGCCCCCTTCCAGGTGAAGGCAAACGGTGGTGTGCTGATCGTGGACGACTTCGGGCGGCAGAGAGTTCCGCCCCGCGACCTGCTGAACCGCTGGATCGTGCCGCTGGAGAAGCGGATCGATTATCTGACTCTCCACACCGGCGGCAAGTTTCCGGTGCCGTTCGACTGCCTTCTCATCTTCGCCACCAATCTCGACCCGGCGGAGCTGGTCGAGGAGGCTTTTCTCCGGCGGATTCATTACAAGATCCCCGTCGTAAATCCGACCCGGGCCCAGTACGAGGAGATCTTTCGCCGGTGCTGCGTTGGCGCAGGCCTGGCCTACACTCCCGAAACCGTGGCCTACCTCTTCGAGGAGTTCTACGACAAGCGTGGGATACCACCTCGGGGAAGTCACCCGCGCGATCTGATCGCTCATGTGGAGGACATCGCCAAGTACCGGGAGATCACCCCGCAACTCACCCGCGAGTTGGTCGACCGGGCCTGCCAGTCGTACTTCCTGGAGAACGGCTCAGCATGACGGGAGTCAAGCCCGGCGCAACGCCCGATCCGTTCAAGCCGGAGGTCACGGCCGATCCGTTCCGCCGCCAGATGCTGGAGCTGGAACGAGGCCTGGCGATTCGCATCGAAGAGTTGGCCCGGGAGAATCGGCGGCTTCGGCGGCTCTGGATGGGGACGGTGATAAGCGGGGCGCTGCTGCTCGGGCTGGCCACCGCCCTTCTGATCGTGTCTGCCCGCCACGGTCTCCCTGGCACCGTGGCCGATGTCATCGAGGCTCGGCAATTCCTGCTGCGTGACCGGACTGGAGCAATCCGTGGCTCCTGGTCCACCGGAGACAAGGGCTCGATGCGCCTCCAGCTCCAGGCGCCGGGGAGCAAGGCGGGACTGAGCCTGGCGGTGCTCGAGGGAGGGGCCTCCGGGATCACCGTGAGAGACAGCGCGGGCCGCTCGCGCGCGGTACTGGGGCTCTTGCCGGATCAGACCGTGAGCCTGCTGTTCGCCGACGAGAACGGCACCACGCGCACCGTACTCAGCCTGGTTCGGGGGGGCTCGTCTACCCTGGTCTTTGCCGACCGGAGCGGCAATGCAAAAGTCGGCGTTGGGGTGGACTCGAAGGGGCAGAGCACCCTGACCCTGCCGGAATCCCCCGAGAGCCGGGCCGACGCTACGCAGACGTTCGATTCCACCCAGTCTCAGGCACCCCCAAAGAGCTCCGGGGCGCCGCGACGCTAGCGTTTGATCTGTGTTGATCGGGCCACACTGGGGCGCGTTCGCAGCACCCCCGTCCAAGGCAAATCCCGCTCTGGATTAGCCGGTGCGGCTTGCGAAGGCCCCTTGAGTCCAGGCATGGAAGGTGCCCCGGAGGGCACCATTCCTCTAATAAGACCAGGAAAATGCGCATTCTTGTGACCGGCGGTGCCGGATTCCTCGGTTCCCACCTCTGCGAGCGACTGCTCACAGCGGGTCATGACGTGGTGTGCCTGGACAACCTGTTCACCGGCCGGCGGGAGAACATCGCCCACCTGCTCGATCACCCTAAGTTCGAGCTGCTCCGACACGACGTGACCGAGCCGCTTTTCATTGACGTGGAGCAGATCTACAACCTGGCCTGCCCCGCATCGCCGCTCCACTACCAGTACAACCCGGTCAAGACCGTAAAATCCAATGTCCTTGGCACCATCAACATGCTTGTGCTGGCCAAGCGACTGCGCGCTCGGGTACTCCAGGCCTCGACTTCGGAGGTCTACGGCGATCCGACCGTTCATCCCCAGCCGGAGACCTACTGGGGCAATGTCAATCCCATCGGCCCACGCTCCTGCTACGACGAAGGCAAGCGTGTCGCCGAAACGCTCATGATGGACTACCACCGCCAAGACAAGGTCGATATCCGTATCGCCCGCATTTTCAACACCTACGGGCCACGCATGGCGGAGAACGACGGGCGGGTGGTTTCCAATTTCATCGTACAGGCGCTTCGGGGGCAGGAATTGACGGTTTACGGTACCGGCGAACAGACCCGCTCGTTCTGCTATGTGGACGAGTTGGTCGATGGACTCATCCGGTTGATGCAGGCAGAAGGCAGGCACCAGCCGGTCAATCTCGGCAACCCGGTCGAATTCACCATTGGACAACTGGCTCAGGAGGTCAGTCGGATCATCGGCGGGGGCATCCGCGTCACCTATCAGCCCCTCCCCGAGGACGATCCGGTTCAGCGTAAGCCCGACATCACCCGGGCCCGCGAATGGCTGGGGTGGGAACCCAAGGTCACCCTGGCCGAGGGGCTGGCGCACACCGTCTCGTTCTTCCGCGGTCGCATGGCCCGCGACCCCAGAACCAGCCAGCTATTTCAGGAGCTGACCGGAACTCACGATCGGGAACGCGATTAGATCGGACCTGCGCGAAATGGCGCGACCTCCCCGG
>JAXDMF010000263.1:0-2545 GCA_034666205.1 Gemmatimonadales bacterium | reverse complement strand
GTGCGACTGGCGAATCGTCACGTCCTGGCAGGTCTTGCCCTTCCAGTACGTCGCGAACTGATGATTGAAGTCCTCATACAATTCGCGGGTCGGGTCATACGACACGTTGAGCAGGGTAACCGGCTTCGGAGTGCCCTGGGCCGCAGCCATACCGGCGCCGGCCATCAGCGCGAGCAGGGGGAGAGAGCCGGTTAGAGAGTGTCGGGTGCGCATAGTCTTCAGAGTGCCTCGTATGGGGTCGGGATCAGAACGAGTGCTGCACGCGGGTCACCACGAAATTCTCCGCCTCGCGGTCGCCGGCGGCGGTCCCACCGGTGAAGGTGGTGTGCTCATAGTCGACCACAACCTTGATGGCCCGCGCGAGGTACCAATTGACGCCCACTGCCCAGGCCTTTGCCTTGCTCGGCGTGCTGGCGGGGCTGGCAAAGGTGGGGAAGGTGGCGTCATCGATGCTGAGCTTGCTGTAACGCGCCGCCAGCTCGAGGGCGCCGAAGGTGCCCGCCTTTGGGTCGAATGCCTTCTTGGGAGCGACGCTCTTGAATGAGTTCTTCTCGCCGGTGAGGAAGAAGGAGCCGGTAGTCTCCCACGCGGTGTGTTTCAGCTTGACGGTCGCCGCACCGGCACGGCTTACGGCCTGCCACGATTGGATGTACTCGGCATGTAACCCCAGCGGGCCGGCATAGAAGAAGGCCTGGGGCGCCAGCCGGGCCCGACGGCCGTTGGCGAAGACGTTGTTGGCGGGTGTCGTCGCGCTACTGGTATAGCGGAACCAGGTCTGCTGCCCCGGCGTGCGGTAGCTGGCGAGCGCGGGCACCGCGGCGCTCCCGCGCTCGAGCCCAGTTGTGCCGGCGACCCCTACGCCAAGGCCCCCGAGTGTGCCTGTCTTGAATGGCTGGAGAAAGACGCGACCGGCAAAATCCTTTGCGTCGCTCACGTCACCGTCCCCGTTACCTAAATCCGGAACGCCGTTGAAGACCCCGGCCTGCCAGGTAAATGCCCCACTCCCGATGTCACCCGAGAGCTGGAGACCGACGTCACGGTTGGGCGCGAGATTGGTCGCGAGCGCGCGCTCGGCAAACACGATGTCGCTCGCTGCCTGGTAGCGCTCCAGATCGACTGCCGGTTTGAACTTGCCGGCTCGCACCGCGAACGCAGGCGCGATCTTCACGTCGGTATACGCGTCGAACAGCACCGTGGTGCCTTGGCCAAAGTCCGGCTGCACTCGGAACTCGAGATACTTGCCCACCGTTGCTTCCAGGATGGGCCGAGCTCGGCGGATGAAGAACGTGTTTGTCACCGGGACGGCACTGTCGCCCAGAAAAAAGCGGCCGTCCGTCTGGACCAAGCCCTTGAGCCTTACCGCGAATTTCCCGTCAGCCGACTTGATGCTGAATCCGTCCTTGCTGCTGGCGGTGGCCGATACCTTGTCTTTGGCCGCTGCGGCGGCGCTGTCGGCAGCGAGCTCGCGAAGCCGTTGAAGAATTCGGACCTGCTGGTCGAGCTCGTTGATGCGTGCCTCCAGGGAGGTACTATCCTGTTGCGCCACGATTTGTGGGGCCCATGCAACAGTTCCGACCATCACGATCAAACCGCTGGTCCAATACCGGACACCCCTCATACACCGATCTCCCTAGAGCTCGAGGTGGGTGGCTTCCGGTGGTCCGGTCGGCCCTCAGGCGCGGCTGACCCGATGGTCGCGCCGCGTTCTACGATGGCACTGCCTGGTTGGGTAACTTCTATCGCCAAGCGCACTTTCTCCCGCTTCTCGAGCTGAACCACGCGGCCGTCGTGGATCACCAATTCGATCGCGCCAAAGCGAATCGACCGGAGGGCCAGGATCAGCTCATGGAGCAGCCCCGGGGGCAGAGATGTGGGCTCAGAGCCGCCGGTGTGGTCGGTCGGCTGGGCTAAGCGAGTGGCCATGTTCCTATATACCCTACCTTTCCGATAGAGTAAATAGGCAATCAGCGTGCCATCCGGGGTGATCCGAGGGGGTTGGGCCTGAGTTTCAGCGAGGGTGCGGTTTGACCCGTTGGACCTTACGACGAAGAGCGGCGAGGCTGGTCCCATCGAGGACCTTCGCCGTCGCGTCGCGCACTTCCTTCATGGCCAGGTGGACCCCGCACACCGCCTCGTCGGGACAGTCTGCGCATTGGACATAGGCGGTCTGGCTGGCACAGGGAACGGGAGCAAGCGGGCCATCAAAAATGCGGACGATGTGACCGAGGTAGATATCGGCGGGGTCGCGTGCCAGGAGGTATCCCCCGCCCTTTCCCTTCCGACTCTGCAGGATACCCTGGTTCCTGAGGCCGAGCAGGATGAGCTCGAGAAACTTCGGGGGGATCTGCTCGGCCTGGGCGAGATCAGCTATGCGCATCGGCTCCTCGGGCTCGGCATCGGCGAGCGCGAGGAGCGCTTTGATGGCGTACTTGGCTTTCTTGGTGAGCATGGACCGGGTTCGGGTATGGAGCGCCCGAATATAGCTACATCGCGTGAGGTGCAGTGACAGTGGGCGCTTCCCGCACGCGAGAAACGTCGTAGCCAT
>JAXDMF010000262.1:0-7381 GCA_034666205.1 Gemmatimonadales bacterium | reverse complement strand
AGAGCGTGGTGCGGGACCAGACCAGCTCCGCCTTCCCCACCGGGCCGCTCGTGGTCGGCCCACTCCTCACCGCGGCCGGGATCCTCCACAGTGAGACGCACCTCGTGGTGCTCCCGCGCACTGGGCTGGGCGAGTTCGACGCCGAGTTCGGCGGGGTCATGGGTTTCCTGGAGGATCGGGTTGGCGGGCCGACCCCCGCGCTGGAGCACTGGGGCGGCGCCACGGAAATCATCGACAGCGACAGCCTTTTTGAGCGGGTGCCACGGAGCCCGGAGGACCAGGTGGATACCCGCGCGCTCGTCACCGCACGGCTGTTCGATCTGCTGATCGGCGACTGGGACCGGCACGACGATCAATGGAGATGGGCCAGGTTCGGCAACACGCTGCCCCGGCGCTGGGTCCCTATCCCACTCGATCGCGATCAAGCCTTCGTCAAATACGACGGCCTGCTCTTGAGTGTTGCCCGGCAGAGCGCTCCCCAGCTGATAAACTTCGGCCCCAACTACCCCTATATCCCCGGCGCCACCTGGAACGGACGCGACCTCGATCGCCGATTCCTGAGCGATGTCGAGTGGCCTGTGTGGGAATCGGTGGTCGGCTCGCTTCGCGCGGCGCTCACCGACACCGTCATCGATAACGCGGTGCACGCCCTGCCGCCGCAGCACTACGCCCTCAAGGGGCAGCCGCTCGCCGCTGCCCTGCGTGCCCGCCGCGACCACTTGCTCCAGGCGGCCGAACGCTACTACCGGCAGTTGGGGAAACAGGTGGACGTTCACGCCACCGATGCCGGCGATCGCGCGCGGCTCACCCGAGAGCCCGGTGGTGAGGTGGAGGTGACGCTGAGCAGCGACTCTGCGGAGGGCGAGCCCTATTTCCGCCGGCAGTTCGACCCGGCGGTCACCAGGGAGGTGCGGCTGTTTCTCGATGGCGGAGACGATGCAGTCGTCGTAGCGGGGACGCGCGATGGCGGCCCCCTGCTCCGGATCCTGGGAGGCGAGGGCCGGGACAGCCTGGTGGACTCTACCGGCGGCGGCGGTGAGCGCTTCTACGACGATCCCGCCGGACCGGCCCGAGTCCAGGGCTCGGGCGCCAGCGTGGATCGGCGGCCCTATGTCGCGCCGCGGAAGAATCCCAAGGCGTTGCCGCCGCGCGATTGGGGCAGCCGCTGGACGGCGAGCACCCAGGTCAGCTACGGACCGGACATCGGGCTCTTCCTCGGGGGCGGCCGCACGCTCAAGGTCTACGGCTTCCGGAAGGATCCCTACTCCAGCCGCCACCGCCTCCGGGCAGGTTTCGCCTCCGGACCCAAGAGCTATCGGGTGGATTACTTGGGACAGTTCCGGCGGGAGAATTCTTCCAGCTACGCCGAGGTTCTGCTTCGCGCGTCAGGGGTGGACGTGATCAGCTTCCACGGGTTCGGCAACGAGATCGCCGCACCCGGTAACAACGAGTTCTACCGGATAACCCAGGACGCATTCGGCCTCCACCCGTCTCTCGTGTTCGGTCTCGGCGGACGAACCACGCTCCAGGTCGGACCCGAACTCAAATACGCGTCCACCGACCGGCGTCCTGGTCGCTTCCTCTTCACGCTCGGTAACCTGTATGGAAGCGGCAATTTCGGCGAGATCGGAGGAGGCGTTACCCTGCTGCACGACAGCCGGGACCACCGCACCGCCGCAACTCGCGGGGTTCTGCTGGAGCTCGGCGGCAACATCTATCCTGCGGTATGGGACGTCGACAGCACCTTCGGAGAGGTCGAGGGCGTGGCCGCGACTTATCTCACCGCGCACCTCCCACTCGACCCCACGCTCTCGTTTCGTATAGGCGGAAAGAAAGTTTGGGGGCACTACCCCTTCTTCGAATCTGCCTTCATCGGTGGGCCTTCCACCGTACGACTAGGGAAGGTCAACCGGTACGCAGGTGACGCATCCGCCTACGGCTCCGTGGAGTTGCGTCTCTCTCTCGCTCGCGTCGACCTGGTACTGCCAGCCGACTTTGGGGTGTTCGGACTGGGCGATGTGGGGCGGGTGTTTCTCGCGGGCGAATCATCCGACCGCTGGCACGCAGCCGGCGGTGGTGGTGTCTGGGTCGCGTTCTTGGACCGCGCATTCACTTTTTCACTGGCCGTGGCAAAAGGGGAAGAGCGGACCGGGCTCTATCTTCAGGCAGGCTTCGGGTACTAAATGAGTCTTGCGGGGCTTCGTTCCACCGCGGATCGACGGGCAGCCGCCGCCGCGGCAGCGGCCAGCACGGTCATCATCGCTTTCCAGCTCGCCGGCAAATCCACCCGGGACGCGCTCCTCCTCTCGACCTTCGGTGTAGCAGCGTTACCCCCGATGGTCATCGCGGCCGCGCTTCTCTCCATGGGCCTGACCATCGCTCTCGCCCGGGTCATGGCCCGGATGCGGCCGGCACGGCTGGTGCCCCGGCTATTCCTGTTGAGTGCCGTGCTACTCATCGCGGAATGGATGCTGGCTGCGGAGTCCAGACCAGCAGCGGCGATCCTGGTCTACCTTCACCTCACCGGGGTAGGCGCGCTGCTCGTCTCCGGCTTCTGGGCGATTGTAAACGAGCGCTTCGATCCGAGCACCGCCCGGCGCACTATCGGGGAGATTACGGCCGGCGGCTCCCTGGGCGGTTTGCTCGGCGGGCTTCTGCCGGAGCGAGTCGGCGCCGTGCTTCCGCTTACCGCGATGCTTCCGATCCTGGCCGGCCTCCAGCTGCTCGCAGCGGGACTGGTCCTGGGCGTGGAGCACGGCGCTCCGCCCGAGAGCGCCACCCCTGAGCCGGTGCAGGGTACTGAGTCCCCGCTATCCGCGGCCCGGATCCTGAGAAACTCATCATACCTGATGGGTCTCGCCCTGCTGGTGGCCTTCACCTCCACGGCGGAGGGCGTGCTGGACTACGTGTTCAAGGCGCGCGCCACGCTGACGGCCACCAGCGGGGAGGAGTTGCTCCGCCTCTTCGCGGCGTTCTACACCACGACCGCCCTGCTCGGGATCTTCATTCAGGTGAGCTTGCTTCGGCGGCTGCTGGGCAGGCTCGGCATTGCCCGCAGCGTTGCCCTGCTCCCCGCCGGGGTCTCCGCCGGAGCGGTGGGGGCATTCCTCGTACCGGGGCTGACATCGGTCGTGGTGGCGCGTGGTGTCGAGGTTGTTCTCCGCAGCTCGCTCTTCCGTGCTGCCTACGAGCTGCTCTTCACCCCGATCGCACCACGGGAAAAGCGCGCCACCAAACTACTGCTCGACGTCGGAGCTGCCCGGGTGGGAGACGTAGCGGGCGGCGTCCTCATCCTCGGCGCGCTTGCGGTCGCCGGTGCTGCCGCCGGCCAGGTGCTGCTGGTCCTCACGTTCGTCCTGTCCGTTGCCGCGCTTCTTGTTGCCCGCCGGCTGCACCGGGGATACGTGAGCGCGCTCGAGGGAAGCCTGCAACGTCGCGCGGGACACCTGCCGGATCCGCTGCAAGACGACGCTGGGGCCCTGCTTCAGACCGTGGGAGCGTTCGATCTGAGCGGCATCCGGACCCGGGTCTTTGGCGCCCTGAGCCCGCAGCCCCCGGCCGAAGCCCGTTCTGAATCGACGGCGCCGAGCCGGGCCGAGACGCCGCTGGACCAGGCGATCAGAATGGGGAACGCGCGCGAGGTCGGGGCCGCGCTCGCGGCCCATCCGCTGGCTGCCGATCAAGTGGAGAGTGCTATCGAGCTACTGGCATGGAACGACGCGGCCCCGGACGCCATCCGCGCACTCAGCGATGTGGCAGGAAGTCACACGTCCGTGCTGTTGCGGCATTTGCTCGATCCGGAGGAGGACTTTGCCGTTCGGCGCCGTCTCGTCAACGTTCTGGCAGCCTGCCGCACGGTCGAAGTGTTCAACGGAGTTTTCGACGCCTTGCAGGACCGGCGTTTCGAGGTACGCTACCGTGCCGGCCGCGCACTGATCCCAATGGCGGAAGGTATTCCGGGCCTGCGGGTGGATCGGGAGCGGGTCTTCGGCCTGGTTCAAAGCGAGATGGCGGTGGACCGAAGCATCTGGGAGACCCGGCAGCTCATCGACCTGCCCGACGACGAAGCCTCGCCCATGGAGACGGAGTTGCTCCGCGATCGCGCAAACCGGAGCCTGGAGCACCTGTTCACTCTGCTCTCGCTGATACTACCGCGGCGGACCCTCCGGTTGGCATTCCATGCGCTCCACACCGATGATCCGCAGCTCCGCGGCACGGCGCTCGAGTACCTCGAGACGGTATTGCCGGAGCCCGCCCGGGTGAGACTCTGGGCCCTCCTGGAAACCGGCGACATACGGCCTCGGGCGCGGGGAACTCCCAATCAGGCGATGCGGGACCTCCTCGCCTCGCAAGAAACCATCACCCTGGCGCTGGCCGAGGCGCGCCGCCGGGCGCTCGCGTCACCAGAGAAGCCATAGCGCACGAGTCACGAGGGGGAGCTTCTGGGCTCTTGTGTTTCGGGATTTGTTCGGGTAGCGTTCGGTGACCGCCACCCGGGGGAATCATGAAAAGCGACAGCCTGGACCAGAAGCTGGACCTACTAATGTCCCTCGCTGCGGACGATCGGGAAGGGCTGCCCCCACGCCTTCGCCATACCAAGGATGTCGGCGCACTCAGGCCGCTCAACATCCGGAATCTCCGACCTACCCCCGGCACACGGATGTCGCTCCTCCGCATCCTCATGACCAACGCCTGCAGCTACAACTGCCACTACTGCCCTATGCGGCGGGATCGCTCGATGCCGCGCACGCTGCTCAAGCCGGAGGAGCTGGTCCGCATCTTCCTCGAGGCCCGTCGCCGCGGCTGGTGCCAGGGATTGTTCATCACCACCGGCATCCCTGGCCGTCCCACCAAGATCATGGATGACCTGATCCAGGTGCTCGAGCTACTGCGGGAACGGCATCGATTCGGCGGCTACATCCACGTGAAGCTGGTGGCCGGGTCGGAGACGTCGCAGATCGACCGCCTCACCGCCCTCGCCAGCCGGGTTTCACTCAATTTCGAGGCGCCCTGTGGCAAGAGCTTGGCCCAGATCGCGCCGGAAAAGAGCTTCGCGACCACGCTGCACGATTTCGAGCGAGTTCGAAAGCTGGTTGTCCTCGAACGTGAGGCCCAGGCCCAGGGCAAGCCGAAGGACCCGCTGCAACCCGGAGGCGCCTCCGGCATGACCATCCAGTTCGTGGTCGGCGCTACCCCCGACACCGACCGCTCACTGCTGGGCACCATCACCGAGCTCAAGGCCGGTGGCGGCGTGCACCATCCCCATTTCAGCGCCTTCCGGCCCATCAGCGATACACCGTTGGAAGGTGCGCCGGCCGCTCCGGCACTACGCGAGCACCGGCTCTATCAGGCCGCGTATCTGCTGGGAGAGTACGGATTCGGGCCGGAGGAGGTGGTCTACGAGCCGAACGGAAATCTTCCGCTCGCCCTCGACCCCAAGAGTGCGTGGGCGCTGGCGCACCCCGAGGAGTTTCCGATCGAAGTCGGCACGGCATCGTACGAAGCGCTCGTGCGGGTTCCGGGTATCGGACCCTTGGCCGCGCGCCGAATCGTGGCCGTGCGAAGCTCGACAGCCTTCCGCGGCCTGGCCGATCTCCGAAAGCTCGGCGTGGTCACCACCCGAGCCGGAGGCTTCCTGACGCTACGGGGGCGGCGGCTCCAAACCACCCGCTGGACCGAACAGCTCGGCTTCTGGGCGCCGGAGGATGAGGTCGGAACGCACCACGTGGTCTATCAAGTGAGTCCCGGCACTTTCCGGTGAGTGGTCGAGAGCCCTTACCACCTGGGACCGCGGAATCGCAGAATCGGTTCGACAGCCTCGCGCCAGGGGCCGTATGTCTTTGCCTCGTCGAACAAGCCGTCCTGCTCCGGCACTCGCCGCAGCACGACGTGGATATCGGCCGGGTGAGTGTCACGCTCGCACTCGCCAAAAAGGATCGAGATCGCATCGTCCGCCACACAGCGGCGGAGGCGCTCAAGGACCGGGAGGACGACGAAGACTGAAGACGGGACTGGCGGTATGCCTGGGGAGTAGGTATAACTTTCCGCTTCGCTCGACCCCTGCTCCAACCCCAGTGCGTCCTCAGGAGTATGCGATGTGCCCGTGCGCATAGGCCACCTGGTCCTCGCCATAGCAGTCCCTCTCACAGCATGTGCTTCCCACAAGGCCGAGACGACGGCTCAGCCAGTTCGTCGGCCGGCCCCGTCTGCGCCGCCCCGCTCGGAGCTGGACCGGCGGATCGCCCGGCTCGAGCTGTCGCTGATGGACAAGGAAGCACAGGTGGAGGATCTCCAGGCCCGTCTGGATGCGGCGAGAGAGGAGGTGGTGCGGGCCATGGCCAAGCTCCAAACGCTGGCCACCCGCGCGGAGGCGGCCTCCGGCATAGCAGAAGCGGAGCTCGCCCTCCAGCCATTGAAGGTGGCCGCTCCACAGTCCTCCCCCGAGGCCGCGCAGGCCAAGCGGTTACTGAAGGACAGCTCGGACGAGTTCGGCAAGGAGAACTACGGTGGCGCGCTCTACCTGGCCAACCAGGCCAAGACTATGGCTGCGGCCGGACGCGGGCGATTGGCCGGTGGTGAGCGAGTGCCGGAGCGGCCCGGTGAGACGGCGTTCGGGCTGCCAATTCCGCTCAAGGCGGTGAGCAGTGGGAATGTTCGTGAGGGACCGGGGCTGGGCGCACGAGTGCTGTTTTCGGTACAACCGGGAGATTCGCTGACCGGCTATTCCTACATGGACGAGTGGGTCCGGATCAGCGACGGTGAAGGGCACGGCGGGTGGATCTTTCGCAACCTCATCGAGCGGCGCTAGCTAGGTCTTTTGCTCCTTGATGCGGGTGCGGTCCGGACCCGCCCGCTCGATCCGGTTCCGGCCGGCGCGTTTGGCGGCATAGAGCGCCTCGTCGGCCCGTGAGATCACCGCCTCCGCCGAATGCCCGTGCACCGGGAACTCGGCCATGCCGATGCTGATGGTGATCTTTCGCCCCGGGAACTCCTCGGCGGCCACCCGGGCCCTGATCCGCTCCGCCACCTGTAGGGCACCCTCTCCCACCGTGTCGGTCAGCAGCACGGCGAACTCCTCTCCGCCGTAGCGGGCGGTGCAGTCTACCGCCCGAGTCGAGCTGAGCAGGATGCTCGCCACCTTCCGCAGGACCTCGTCGCCGGCCGGGTGACCGAAGGCGTCGTTGTACTTCTTGAACTCATCCACATCGGCCATGAGCACGGTAAAGGAGCACTTCTCCCGGTAGGAGCGTAGCAGCTCCTCGGAGAGTCGCTCAGTGAGGAACCGGCGGTTGTGCAGGCCAGTGAGGGCGTCCACGGTGGACAAGTGCTCCAGCTCTTCGTTCTGCCTGCGGAGCTGCTCGTTCACGGCGTCGAGCTCCTG
>JAXDMF010000261.1:0-2788 GCA_034666205.1 Gemmatimonadales bacterium | reverse complement strand
CGGAGCGGGACGTGTCGGTCCACCCATCCACCCGGCTTCCCGGCACCAACGAGATCGAACGAGAGATCCGGCGCCGGCTCGAGTCCGACCAGGAGTTCGCGGTCTGCTACGCCGATCTCGATCATTTCAAGGAGTTCAACGACCGCTACAGCTATTACGAGGGAGACCGGGTCATCTACATCTTGTCCCGCATCCTGCACGATGTGGTCAAGGGCCTGATGGGCCAACGCGGCTTCGTAGGGCACATCGGCGGCGATGACTTCATCTTCATCATCCCGGCGGCGGACATCAGCCCGGTGTGCAGCGAGATTCTGGAGGTGTTCGACGCCCTGATACCGCTGCAGTACAATGACCAGGACCGGCGGGCGGGCTACTTCTTCGGGAAGGACCGGCGGGGGCAGCTGCACCGGGTGCCTCTGATGACGCTGTCCATCGGGATCGTCACCAATCGGCACCGCCGATTTGCGCATCCGGCACAGGTGAGCGAGCTTGCGACCGAGATGAAGAGCTATGCCAAGACGCTTCCCGGCTCGGTATTCGTCGTGGACCGGCGGCACGGCGCCGATGGGGAAGAGCGGCCCGGACCGGGCTCCAGGGAGCAGCCTCGAGGACCATGAGATGAATGTCACCTGCCCAAACTGCGCCACTGTCTATCGGGTAGATCCTGCGAAGGTGCCCGAGGCCGGGGTGCGGGCGCGCTGTGCGGTGTGCAGCGCGGTGTTCGCGGTGCGCCGTGAGGCCGAGCCATCGCGTCCGGTGGCGAAGGAGCCGCCCCGCGCCGAACCGAAGCGTCCGGAGCCACCACGCGCTCGAGTCGAGCCGCCGATGGCGGAGCCGCCCAAGGCCGAGCCGCCCAAAGCGGAGCCGCCGAGGGTGGAGCCTCCACGGCCAGAGCCCACTCGAGCCGCAGCGCCGGCCGCAATGCCTTCTTCCCCGCGGCCCGCTTCACCCCCTCCTTCGGCCCCGCCACCGCGTCCTGCTGCGCCGTCGCGTCCAGCTACCCCCGGAGGGTCCCCGGCTGCTCCTGGTATGCCGCCCGCATCGACTCCCGCCGCTGCCGCCGCCGCACGGCCCGCGGCTCCGGCTGGCGCCCCTCCGCCGCCGGCCAAGGCTTCCCCGCCTGTCGCAGCTCCGAGTCCACCGGCCAAGCCCGCTCCGGGTGGTCGGCCGGCCAATCCGTTTCTCTCCCAAGACCCCGCTCTCAAGGCCCGCCGGCTGGCCCGGGCGCTCATCTCCGACATGGTCGTCTACCACCCGGGTAAGCGGCAGGAAGGCCTCCGCGACGGAAACTTGAAGGAGCTTTTCGAGGACGAGATCAAGAAGAGCTGGGAGGAATACGCCGACCAGGTCGGCCGCGATGTCGCTGAATCCACCCCCTATTTCCGCGAAGCGCTGAACGAGATCCTGGCCAGCGGACGCCAGATCTTTTGAGGTGAGAGGTGACCGGTGAGAAGTGAGAGGGGCCTCCTTCTCATTTCTCACTTCTCACTTCTCACCTCTCACTCCCGTTAACTTTCACCCTCCATACCTCTCAGGGAGTCATTGGCATGTCCGAGCTCGTCGACCGTTTGACGGATCTCCAACGCCGTGTGGCTGAACTCCGAGACTTTCTTTGACTTGTCGGGGAAGGCCGAACGGCTGAACGCTCTCGAGGCCAAACAGGCGCTGCCCGGCTTCTGGGCTGATGCCGAGGCGGCGCGGACCTCGGTTCAGGAGATCAAGACTCTCAAGAACTGGCTCACCCCCTACGACACTCTTCATCATAGGCTGGAGGAGGCGCTGGAGATGGCCCAGCTACTCGAGGCCGAGCCGGACGAGGGCATGCTGGCTGATGTCGAGCGGGAAGCGGATGAGCTCCAGACCGCAGCGGAGGCCTTCGAGCTTCAGGCCATGCTTCAAGGACCGGACGACGGGCGCGACGCACTCCTGACCATCCATCCCGGTGCCGGCGGCACCGAGTCGCAGGACTGGGCCGAGATGCTCATGCGGATGTACGTGCGGTGGGCGGAGCGGCACGGCTTCGAGGTATCGGTGCTGGACCTGCTGCCCGGTGAGGAAGCCGGGATCAAGTCGGTGACGATCGAGATCAAGGGTCAGTACGCGTACGGGTATCTGAAGGCGGAGAAGGGTGTGCACCGTCTGGTTCGAATCTCGCCCTACGATTCTCAGTCGCGGCGCCACACCTCCTTCGCCTCGGTGTTCGTCTATCCCGATATCGACGACACGATCGAGGTGGACCTGCGCGACGAAGACATCAGGATGGACGTTTTCCGGGCATCGGGTGCGGGTGGGCAGCACGTCAACAAGACCTCGTCTGCGGTACGGCTCACCCATATCCCGACCAATACCGTCGTCTCCTGCCAGCAGGAGCGCAGCCAGACGAAGAACCGGGCCACGGCCATGAAGATGTTGCGGGCTGCTATCTATCAAAAGAAGCTGGAAGAGCAGCAGGCAGCCAGCGCCCTGGTCGAGGCTACGAAAACCGACAACTCCTGGGGTAATCAGATCCGCTCCTACGTATTCCAGCCGTACACGCTCGTCAAGGACCACCGGACCGGGCACGAGATGGGCGACGTCCAGCGCGTGCTCGACGGCGACCTCGACGGCTTCGTTCGCGCCTACCTGCTCGCTTCGGCCGCGCCGGGAGCGTGAGCGTGGACGACCTGAGCGCGCTCGTGCGACGGGCGCTCGACGAGGACGTCGGCGGCGGCGACGTCACGACGCTCGCGACCGTCGCAGAGGACGCGCGGGCGCGCGCGACGATCACGCAGAAGGCGCCAGGCGCGAT
>JAXDMF010000260.1:0-7129 GCA_034666205.1 Gemmatimonadales bacterium | reverse complement strand
GAAGGGCAGTATGAAGTCCAGAAGCCGGTAGTCGGCACCGAGACGGACACGGTGAATACTCCGAGCGTCGAGACCGGCACAGTTAAGGACACGATCACGGTGCCCACGGTGGGAACCGAGAAGAAGGAAGTGACCTTACCCAAGGTCGAGGTCAAGAAGCCCAAGCAGTAGGTTCGCCCTCCCGAAAACCTAGAGATATATTGCGCACACCCGCGGGGTCGATTGTCCCCGCGGGGCTCTACCTTCACGTCCACGCCCTCCGGAGTCAGCATGATGCGGTTCGCCTCGGGCCTTGCGGCCGCGGTGCTCGCGGTCGGCTGTCCCTTCTCCGCTGTCACCGCGCAGACCCTGACGGCCATTCGGGCCGGCCGGTTGGTCGATGTAGAGCGAGGCGAGGTGCGCCGCGACCAGCTCGTGCTGGTGCGCGGGACCCGGATCGAGGCGATCCTGCCCGGCTCGGCCAAGCTCCCGACCGGCGCTCGCCAGGTCGACCTGTCGCGGTATACCGTCCTTCCTGGTCTCATCGACTGTCATACTCACCTGGTAGGTGACGCGACAGCTGCCGATGTGCTCCTGCCGTTGGAGCGCTCGGAGGCGCAGGAGACGTTCAGCGGCGTTCGAAACGCTCGCGCGACGTTGCTGGCCGGGTTTACCACGGTCCGCGACGTGGGTACGTACCGGGCCTTCGTCGATGTAGCACTGCGCGATGCCATTAACGACGGCACGGTGATCGGTCCCCGAATGAAGGTCGCGGGCGCCTACGTGACGGTATCCACCGGCGCCGGCGAGCTGGTCGGAGCCGCACCGGACGTAACCATCCCGGCGAGCTTTCGCTTTGGCGTCGCCAACTCGGCCGACCAGGTGCGCGAGCGGGTGCGCGCGATCATGAATGGCGGGGCCGACTTCATCAAGATTCTCGCGACCGGCGCCGTTTTCACTCGAGGCACCAAGCCCGGCGTTTCCGAGTACACCGAGGATCAGATCCGAGCCGCGGTGGAGCAGGCGGCCGAATACGGCACCTTCGTGGCGGCACATGCGCACGGTGCTGAAGGGATCAAGCGCGCGGTGCGGGCCGGGGTCCGTTCGATCGAGCATGGCTCGCTCATCGATGACGAAGGCCTGGCGCTGATGAAGGAGCACGGCACTTGGCTGGTGGCCGACATCTGGAACGGCGACTATACCGATAGCGTCGGGCGAGAGCAGAAGTGGCCCGAGGACATCCTACGGAAGAACACGGAGACGACCGAGATTCAGCGCGCCGGCTTCCGCAAGGCGGTTGCCCTCGGCGTCAAAGTGGCGTATGGGACCGATAGCGGGATCTATCCCCATGGACTCAACGCAATGCAGCTTCCCTACATGGTCAAGTACGGCATGTCACCCATGCAGGCCCTCCAGTCCGCGACGATTTCGGCAGCCGATCTCATGCAATGGAAGGACAGCGTCGGCTCGCTCACGCCGGGGAAGTATGCCGACATCATTGCTGTCGAGGGGGACGCGCTGGCCGATCTCAGAAGCTTCAGAAAGGTAGGTTTCGTGATGAAGGGTGGGACCATCTATAAATCGCCCCAGGGAGAGTCACGGTGACGTGGACGCGAGCCGTGGCAGTCGGACTCCTATGTACGGCATGTGCCATCCAGAGTGCGCTCGGGCAGGACGCGAGCAAGCGTAAGCTGACGCTCGACGACCTGGACCGATTCCGGGATGTCGATGGCCCGCAAGTCTCGCCCGAAGGAGGCTGGGTTGCCTACTCGGTCTCGGCGCCGGACGTCGCCAAGGACCGGTCCGACAAGGACATCTGGATGACGAGCTGGGATGGCAGCCGAAGCCTGCGGATGACCACCAGCAAGTCCGGCGAACACACGCCGCGTTGGAGTCCCGACGGGAGGTATCTGGGATTCCTCTCCGACCGGGACGACCCGCGCGAGGTCGACCAGGTGTGGCTGCTCGATCGCATGGGCGGGGAGGCAGAGCGGGTCACGGATCTCCCGGGTGGAGTGTCGGAGTATGCCTGGTCGCCCGACGGCAAGCGGCTGGCTCTTATCGCCAGCGATCCCGACCCTGACTCGGCAACGGCGAGCCCGGATACCACCAAACGCACTCCCCGGCCGATCGTGATCGACCGCTTTCAGTTCAAGAAGGACGAGACCGGCTACCTCGACACTCGCCGGAGTCATCTTTACCTCTTCGATCTCGCGAGCCGAAAGGGCGAGGTCCTTACGCCTGGCCAGTACGACGAGCTCTCGCCTGCCTGGTCTCCCGACGGGCGCTCGATCGCCTTTGTGAGCAAGCGGCGTCCCGAGTTCGATCGCACCAACAACTGGGATCTCTACGTGGTAGATGCCCAGCGCGGCTCTTCGCCCCGTCAGCTCACCACCTTCGAGGGTCCCGACATGGATCCCGATTGGGGCGGACATGCTCCGGCCTGGAGTCCGGATGGCAAATACCTGGCTTACGTCCAGGGAGGTCCGCTGAATCTGATCTACTACGCCGGACAAAAGCTTGCGGTGGTGCCGGCTGCCGGTGGTCCCGCCCGGGTCGTCACTCCGGCGCTCGATCGCAACGTGCTCTCACCGGCCTGGTCGGCCGACGGGGCATCGCTTCTCTTCCTTCTGGAGGACGATCGGGTGAGCAACGTCGCCCGGGTCCCCCTGGCTGGGGGCTCGGTTCAGTTGCTGACCAAAGGACGCCGAGTGGTCAGTGATTTCTCCGTAGGACCCGGCGGCAAAGTCGCGGTGCTGGCGAGCACGCCGTCAGCTCCGGCGGAAGTCTTCGCCCTGGATGGTAGTGAGCTCCGGGCCCTCTCCCGCCAGAACGACCGATGGCTGGCTGATGTCCAGCTCGCCCCAGTCGAGGAGATCTCGTTCAAGAGCCGCGACGGCACGCCGATCGGCGGGTTCCTGGTGAGCCCGGTGGGCTATCAGCGGGGCACCCGAGTTCCTGCCGTGCTTCGGATCCACGGTGGACCGGTCTCCCAGTTTGCCAATGAGTTCGATTTTGGATGGCAGTTGCTCGCGGCCCAGGGGTTCGCCGTGGTAGCGGCCAACCCGCGCGGAAGCTCGGGACGGGGAGAGAAGTTCTCCACCGCCATCTGGGCAGATTGGGGCAATAAGGACAGCCAGGACGTCCTCGCCGCCGTAGATTATGCGGTGGCGGAGGGTATCGCCGACCCGGAGCGACTTGGAGTCGGCGGGTGGAGCTATGGGGGGATTCTCACCAATCAGGTGATCGCCCGGGACTCACGATTCAAGGCAGCGATCAGTGGCGCCGGGCAGTCCAACGTGCTCGCCGGCTACGGCACCGACCAGTACGTCAGGGAGTACGAGGCCGAGCTGGGGACACCGTGGGGCAACACCGCGGCCTGGCTCAAGGTCTCCTTCCCCTTCGTCCACGCCGATCGGATTGTGACGCCCACGCTATTCCTCTGCGGTGACAAGGACTTCAACGTGCCCTTGCTCAACTCGGAGCAGATGTATCAGGCACTGAAGAGCCTTGGACGGGAGACCCAACTTGTCATCTATCCGGGGGAGCACCACGGTATCAAGAAGCCCAGCTACCAGCGCGATCGGTTGGAGCGGTACCTCGATTGGTATGGCCGGCACCTCAAGCAGCAGCCGGACCGGGCAGCGACGCGTTGAAGGGCTCGCCTGGATTCTGCTTGCGCTGATTCTCTGCCCGTCTGCCTGTGCTCGGCACGGGGAAGAGTCCGGTGCCGTCGCAGATTCCCGTGCTGAGATCGCCCTGGTGGTGGAAAACCATCACTGGAACGATGTGGTGGTTTCCGTGCTGCATGACGGCGTGGTGGAGCGAATCGGACTCGCCACCGCGGTAAAGACCACGACTTTCGTCATCCCCAGCCGCCGGCTCGGCGCAGCCGGTCTCATCCGGCTCCGCGGCCATCCGGTGGGAGCTCCGGACGATCACACGACCGACGCGTTTCTCGTACAGCCCGGCCAGGAGATCCAGTGGACGCTGGAGAGCGACTTGGCGCGCTCCAGCGTCGCGGTGCACTAGATCAAGGGCATGGGTTGGGGTCGTTCGAATTCTGGAGCGGCCCGCTGTCGGGGATACTGGTATTCGCGTTCCGCTCGCTAAGCGGATAGACGAAGCGGGCGGGAATGAACGTTGACCCCGGGGCCGGCACCAGGGCGGGGATGCAGGTTCGCCGGTAATCACTCCAGGTCTCGGGGTTTTGAAACAGGCGAATGTACTTCTCGGTCATTATTGCCTGGAGCAATGCCGCCCCGCTGACGCCGCCGCCTACAGGACCCAGGCCGGCATCGGCGCGAACAGCGTCGAGGTTGGCACGTGCCGTGAGATCATCTCCTGCCTGGTTGGCCGCTTCCGCGATGATCAGCAGGTTCTCCGCCCAGGTGGCGAGCGGCTGACGGAAGCTGGGATCCAGGCGAGTCGTGCTCAATGGCGACGGAGAGATCCCGATATCCTCGCCCGGATCCGCTCCCACGAAGACCCCGTTGGCGTTAGGGTCGAAATAGAGGCTCAAACGCGGATCCGCCGTCCCCTGCAACAGATCCAGCAGCGCCTTTCCGGCCGACAGGTAATCCTGCCATTGCGCGGTGAACTGAGAGTAGAGGTTGTTGCTCTGGATTGAGGCTGCGCTGTGGTAAGCCAGGTAATCGCCGGATGGATCGGCGATGCCCGTGGTGGCCGCCGCAAGCGCTGCGGCGTACGCCGGGGCTCCCAGACGCTCGGCGGTGTGCAGGTAATACCGGGCCTTCAACGTGTAGGCGAGTGCGGTCCATTTGGTGAGGTCCCCGCCGTAGACCTGATCCTCGATACCCGGGGGACTGCCGCCAGGATTGCTGGCGTTCATCGACGCGATGGCTTCATCGAGCTTGACCTGCAGGGCGGCATAGACCTGGTCCTGAGGGTCCAGCGCGGGCGTCGGGAAGGTAGAGTCCACCGCCTGGGAGTAGGGGATATCTCCCCACACGTCCGCCGCCAGCCCGACGAACCAGGTCTCGAGCACCTTGGCAACGCCGGCATACGCCGAGTCGCCGGTGGCGAGGGCCTGGCGCTGCAACAGGCGAAGATCGACCAATCCCCCAGGACCGTAGATCTGGGACCAGGCGATGAAGTAGTCGTCGTCGCCCACGATGTACTGGCCGAGGCTGTTGTACTGCAGCCGGGTGCCGGCGCACCCCTGCATCCAGACGCAGATGCTGCGTCCGAGGTGGCCCTCTATTACGCCGGACAGGTTGGTCTGCGACGCCACCAGCAGATTGGCGTTGGTGGCGGAAACGGGACGGTTGGGGTTGTCGGACAGCTTGGGGCCGGTAAGGAAATCTCCGCAGCCGATGATCCCCAGACTGGCGCCGAGACCGATCACCGCCGTCGCGAAATGCTTGCGCATAGCATGAACCTCGAGTGGTCGGGTGGGCATCAGCGGTTCAGGGTCACGGAGAACACGAATGATCGGGTCTGTGGATTGTTGAACCAGTCGACCCCGCGGGCGCCGGTGTCGGCTCCCGAGAGATTGGTCTCCGGATCAGCACCGGTATACGGGGTCCAGACCGCGAGGTTCCGTCCGGCTACCCGGACGTCCATGCTGCTGAGACCGAGGCCGCGGCTCACGAATCCCCCGGTGAAAGTGTAGCCCACCGAAACTTCGCGCAGCTTAACAAAGCTGCCGCTCTCGTAAAATGGCTGTCCCAGGAAGGTGAAAGTGCTGTAGTAGTTTTGGAACCAGTTCTGGTCCAGCACCGCGGCGGTCCCCACACCTGGTCCGGCCACCGATCCGGCCATGAAGTCCTGACCGAAGACCACAGACTTACCACGCAGGTCGCCGGATTCCTTGGACGTGCCGATGGCGTTGAGCGCGCCCCGGGTCCCGTTATAGACCACCCCGCCGTGGCGAATGTCGAGCAGGCCCGACACCGAGATCTTCCCGAAGCGCAGGCCGCTGCGGATAGAGCCGGTCCACTTGGGATTTGGGTCGCCGAGGATACGGCTGTCGGGCTCGAGCAGGGGATAGCCCGCGCCCGCGCCGGCGTCGCCGCCGGTGTTGGCGTAAGTGCCATCGTTGATGAAGAGCGCATGCTGGCCATTGGCCGCCGCCCCGCAGAGGTCGTCCACGTTCACCTCGGTAGAGGTGGCATCCAGGATGGTGATGCCCCGGCCGCAGCGGATATAGTCGTAGTCGCGGAAGGCACCGACTGGCTGTCCCACCTCGGCCGTCGAAATTGCGAAGCCGCCGACCCCGCCGTAGTTGATAAACTGGGCTCCCGCCAGACTGATTACCCTGTTCCGATTGGTCCCGAAGAGAAAGCCCAGATCCCAGGAGAAGTCGCGCTTGGTGATCGGGCGGATGTTGAGCGACCACTCGGTGCCGGCGTTGCGGATCTCGGCGCCATTGGTGGCGGCGTTGACGAACCCGGTGCTGGCGGCCACCGGGAGGGTCAGGATGATGTCCTTGGACTTGCGATGGTACCAGGTGAAGCTGAGGTCGGCGACATCGTGGAACAGGCCGAGGTCGGCGCCGAGCTCGAGCTCCCGGGTGCGCTCCGGCTTGAGTTGGGTGGCGCGGGTGGTGTCGCTGAAGAGGCCCCCGAACCCGTTCTGGGATGCCGTCAGATTTCCGCCCCAGCCGTCCTGGAAACTGCCGCCACTGAGGAAGGTGAACACGGTCAAGTATGGGTTCGGCTGGGTGCCCACTTCGCCGTACGCCGCGCGCAGCTTGCCGTAGGTCAAGTTCCCGCCGAAGTCCCCGGTCTGCTTGGTGAATTCCCAAGCGGCGCTGGCGCTGGGGTACCAACTGCGCAGATTGTCCCGCGCGAAGGTCGAGGCGCCGTCATACCGGACTCCGGCCTTGAGGAAGAGTTGGTCGGAGATGTCGAGGGTGCCCTGCCCGAAGTATCCCTCGATCCGGACCTTGGTCTCGTTGTCGATCGGTGGCAACTGGCTCGCGGTGTTGGTCAGGCTGAACGGCTCGGGCGCCAGCAGGGCGTTCCCGACGCCGCCGATCTGGCGCAGGCTCCTGGTGTTGAGATTTTGACCCAGGGTGAGAGACCCGCCGAGGCTGGGGCTCAGCTTGTAGGTGGCCGTGCCGGTCAGGTTGTGGTCCACTTGCTGAGTCACCAGGTTGACCTTGACCACCTGGCCTAAGGGATCG
>JAXDMF010000259.1:0-6835 GCA_034666205.1 Gemmatimonadales bacterium | reverse complement strand
AGGTCGGGAAAGAAGATAAGCATCGCGTTGGCCCTCCAGCTGTAGCGGAGGGCTTTTCGCTGCTATCATCCTTCCCGTCCTTCCCGCCTTTCCCGTCCTTCCCGTCGTGCTAACTTGGACCATGGCCTTGCGCGGAATGATTTTCGATATCGACGGGACCCTGGTCGACACCAACCCCTCGCACGTTGAGGCCTGGCGCCGGGCGTTCAAGCGCTTTGGCTTCGACATCCCGGCCGAGCGGATCAAGGTCGAGATTGGAAAAGGCGGCGACAAGCTGGTCCCTTCCATCCTGGGCCAGGAACGGGAGGATCGCCTGGGTCAGGCTCTGCGGCGGGCGCAGAAGGAGGAGTTCCTGCAGATTGCGGAACGGGAGCGCTTTCGGGTATTTCCCTGCGTCCCCGACCTTTTCCAAGCCTTGCGAGAGCGGGAAATCCGGACCGCGCTAGCCACTTCGAGCGACAAAAAGCACCTCCAGGCCACGATGACCAGCGCCGGCATCGATCTGCCCAGCCTGGCCGACGTGCTGGTGACGAAGGACGACGCCGAAGCCAGCAAGCCCGCACCCGATCTGATAATTGTCGCCTGTGAGAAGCTGGCCGTGAGCCCCACTGACTGTGCCATGGTGGGCGACACCGTGTACGACGGGCAGGCGTGCCAGGCGGCGGGGGTCGTTTTCCTCGGTGTATTGTCCGGCTGCAGCACCGAGTCCGAGTTGCTCCAAGCCGGCGCCTGCGCCGTCTGGCGCGACACGGGGCACCTCTACGCCGATCTGGATCGAGCGCTCGAGATCGCCTACCTCGCCGCGGCAGCCAGCGAATAGCACATTTACTCCCTCCTCCACCTCAGGAGCTCCGCCCCGATGACCACGAGCGAAGAGACCGATTGGATGAACCACCCCGCCATCCGGGCGCTGGTTGACCAAGCCAATACGCTCGCATTGGAGGAGCGAATCACGTTGGTGAAGGGGCTGATTCCGGCGATCGCGGACGCGCTGTCGGAGGACGAGTACGAGCAGTTCGTCACCTTCGTCCGGCTCAAGGGCGAGCGGTTCCTTGAAGCCAAATCGCACCCGGGCACGGGCAGGGCGGAGCGGCACACGCCGGGTGATCGGGAATTGGAAGGACGTTAGCATGACGAATTGGACTGTTCGGCGAGGACGACTCTCGGCTACGTTGCAGCAGGATCTGGCGCGGCTCGGATCGAAGGGCATACCGGTGGATATCGTGTTCGAGCAGGGTCCCCAAGTGCTTCGGTGAGCTCGGCGATGGACGAAATCGAGCCGGTGGAAGTCGAAGTACGGGTTCATCGTGGGCGGCGGCGCCGAACAGAGCGTCCGCTCCCGGACCTGCCTCGCCCTCCGAATGGCAGGAACTGGCTGATCTATGCGGGACTGGCGGGGTTGGTCGCGGCCCTCATGTTCGAAGGCTATCTGAGTCATAATCCGCGAGATCACACCCTTCCGAAGCGCTCGGAGGCGACGGACGTAACGTCGGCTATCTCCCTCGCCGCCGACTCCCTCCAGGTCGTCGTCTCCTGGGATCTCACGCTGTCCGCTCCCGAGGGGAAGCCTGACTCCATCCGGATCAAGGTGGTCCCGGACACGGGGAGCGACAGCCTCATCGGGACGCAGCCAGCCACGTTCTTCGCCGATACCGCCTATCTGCCGGCGCCGGCACCCGGCCAAACGCTGACTGGCTCCTCATGTGTCGTGGCGCTGTACCCTGTTGAACCGCTCACCGAACTGTGTACCCCATGGCAATACGTTCGCCCCAGCGCCACGCCTCAACCGGGCATGGCAGTGGCTGGGAGGATCGTCGTTCAGCCAACCGGACTGCAGGTGGACCCCGATGTTGGGGGAAGGTGCGCCGAGTGGCAACGGACCCACCCCGGTCAGTCAGTCTGGATCACCGTGAACCGCGCGGCAATACGAGAATGCACCGGAGTAAACGGAAAGCCGACCGTGGCTCAGTTCTGCGCGTTCCTGGTGATGTCGGATGGACGGAGGTTCAAGACAGCCAATTCGGCCAACAGCAGCTACTGCGAGGAGCTCTTTGTGGAGTGGACCCGCGAGAGGTACTCCTGAGGGTCGCCCGCACGTTTTGCTTCGGTGACGTCCCGCTGCGTCCCCCAGGCTCCAACCAGCTGCCCCCGCTCGAAGATTCCCACCAGGTTGTTCACGAAGTATTTCGCGTTGCCGTAGCGGTCGATCTCGTGCGACTCCGCGTCCTCCAGCCGGTACCCGCTCCGGATGAAGCTGCGTAGATAGGCGACGTTCTCCGGGTTGGACGGCGGCAGGAAGACCACCAACCGGGTACCGATCACGTCGGCCGCGGCCCGGAAGCCATACATGCGGGCAAAGGCATCGTTGCACTCAGCCAGCACGGAATACAGGTAGAGATGCTCGACCTGCTCGTCCTCCGGCAGGGTGATGTCGAGCGGCTGCTCATGATGAAACCGCCAGGTGGCCTCGGTGGTGAGCTCTGCGAATGCGGGTGCCACCCGGGCGACTTCCGGCGAGAACCCGGCAGGCGCGACCTCGAGCCGCTCGAACCGATTGGCCGTCGGCTCGGGCACCGTCTCCTCTCCAGCAGGGGCTTCTCCGGCAGCAGTTTCCTGGAGAGGCTGGGCGCTGGAGCGGCCGCGCCGGAAGGTGGCGCACACCCCGGCGAGCGCTGCGCCTGCGATGAGGGCCACCGGGTCGTGGGTGACCAAAGCGGCAAGCGCCAGGGCGAGGAGCCCAGGTCCCAGGCCGCCGTAGAGGGCACTTACCGCGATGGCCACCAGCACCGCGGGCCGGGTATCTGCCGAGAACAGACTGAGAGCGTGCATCAACAGCACGGCCACACCGACCGAGAGCAAGGCCAGACCATAGCGCTGCAGTGTGGAGGAGACGGCTGAAGCCCGAGTTGAACGGCGGGGGTGGGGACTGGAAGCCACGTCGGAGATCGATCCTCTACTGGGTCTCTGCAAGGTATGATGCCGTGAGCGAGGGCACAACTCAGAGTGATGCTTGACCTTGGGATGCAGTCGCAGGGTTACGGTGTGACGCTTCTGCAACGTGGAGGAGGCAGGATGCCGGGAAGAAGAAGCGGACTATATTCTGAAGGACGCGAACGTGGCGGAACTGGCAGACGCGCAGGACTTAGGATCCTGTCCCGTAAGGGGTGCGGGTTCAACTCCCGCCGTTCGCACTCGTTTCTAGTTTTTCCGTCCCTCCTGCAGCAGATCCAGTACGGCGGCCTTGAGCGCCGCTATGCTGAATGGCTTGTAAATCGTGGGAATGTCCGACGGTAAGGGCGGGATCCGCCCCCGCCGGGTGACGTCATCCACGTGAAGTATCGGAAGGTCGGGAAAGTCCTTCCGGACCCGGGCGACCAGCTCCGCCCCGTTCAGCCCCGGCATATAGTTGTTCGTGATAATGAGGTCGAACCCGGCTTTGGCCCTACGCGCTTCTTCGAGAGCGGCCCGGCCATTGGCCACCGCGACCACTTCGTAGCCTTCATCAGTGAGAGCCCGGCCGATCAGGGCGCGAACCATCGGCTCGTCATCCACTACGAGAATGCGCGAGGCCATATCCATCCTGCTGAGCGGGGCCGAGTAAATAGACGCCCCATCATACTGCGGGACCATTCGGCGCGCGAGTCCCTGAATTCCTGACTGCGCGTCCGGTCGATGACCGGCAGGCGGCCGCAGCATCCCTACCCACGGTGCACGCTTCTCCTGCTCGAAATGCATAAACCGCGCGTTGTGCTATATGGAATCGTCACAATCAGGTAAGAAGTGCCCTCTAAGTTAGACATAAGTAGCACGATTCGCTTGACACCTGAGGCATGCTCCGGGTAGCTTCGGACCATGGTTCACGACCCAGAACTTCACGCTCGCATGACGTTCAGCGCCCTGAATTCGATGTGCCCTTGCGGCACGTCTGAGCGTTAGCGGCGCACGGGTTACCAACCCAGAGATTACTCACTTTGGAACATCCCGGCCCGCTCCCCTCCGAGCGGGCCTTTTCATTGATGGAGCACCCATGACCGATGTCAGGCCGGACAGCAGTCGGCGCATCATCGTCCAGCCCGCCGGCCTCGAGGCCCCCTCCGGCGAACTGGCTGCGGAGATATCCATAACCGGCTCCAACGGGCAGCGGGATACCAGCGAGGCCCGGAAGCTCAGCACCCTGCTGGACGTGAGTCAAGCGCTGTCCGGTCATCTCAACTTCCAGGCCGGCCTCTCCGGCCTGCTGGTCATTCTGGGACGGCGTTGTGGCGCGGTTCGGGGTGCGGTGGCGCTCCTCGACGAGCGTACCGGCGACCTTCAGGTCAGGGCAGGGCTGGGGCTCACACGGGATGGGCAGTCGATCCGCTACGACCTGGGAGAGGGAATCACTGGCGAGGTGGCCGCGTCCGGCGAGTCGAGGGTCGTTCCCAAGATCAGCCAGGAACGGCGGGGAGGTGAGTTCAGCTTCGTGTGCGTGCCCATCCTCCTCCACCGCCGGCCGGTCGGGACGCTGTCGATCGAGGTCCCGCATCGGGCCGAGCGCGACTTCGAACGGCTGCTGAAATTCCTCCGGGTCGTTGCCTCGATGATCTCGCAGGCGGTGCGAATCCACCGGCTTCTTGAAACGGAGCGCCAGCGGCTGGTCTCGGAGAACGCCCAGCTCCGCCAGGAGCTGCTGCAACGGTATGACTTCTCCGACATGGTGGGTGTGAGCGGTCCGATGCGGCAGCTATACGAGGAGATGGCGCGGGTGGCGGGGACCAACACGACGGTGCTCATCCGGGGTGAGTCGGGCACCGGCAAGGAGCTCATCGCGCAAGCGATCCATTACCACTCGCCCCGGGGCAAGAAGCCGTTGATCAAGGTGAACTGCGCCGCATTGCCCGAGACCCTGGTCGAGTCGGAGCTCTTCGGGCATGAGAAGGGGGCCTTCACCGGTGCGCAGGCTCGGAAGAAGGGCCGCTTCGAGCTGGCCCACGGCGGAACGATTTTCCTCGACGAGATCGGCGAGTTGAGTCCCGCCATTCAGGTCAAGCTGCTCCGGGTACTGCAAGAGCGTGAGTTCGAACGGCTAGGCGGAACCGAGCCGGTCCGCACCGATGTACGCGTGATCGCGGCCACCAACCGCGACCTGGAGAAGGCCCTGGCGGACGGCGGATTCAGGGAGGATTTGTATTACCGGCTCAATGTCTTTCCTATCTTCATTCCTCCACTCAGGGAGCGGAAATCCGATGTGTTGCCGCTGGCCGACCACTTTGCCGAGAAGTACGCCCGCGAGCATGGGAAAAACATCAAGCGCATTTCGACCACAGCCATCGACATGTTGGCGACCTATCACTGGCCCGGCAATGTGCGTGAGCTGGAGAACACGATCGAGCGCGCCGTACTCATGGCCGATGGTGAAGTGATTCATGGCCATCATCTACCCCCCACGTTGCAGACGGCTGAGGCAACGGGGACGGTCGTGAGCGCGTCCCTGGGCGGCGCGGTCGAGGCGTTCGAGCGCGGCCTCATCGAGGACGCGTTGAAGACCTCGCGGGGGAACCGAGCCAAGGCGGCCCGCCTGCTGAGCACGACCGAGCGGGTGATCAGCTACAAGGTCAGGAAGTATGGGATCGACCCGCGCCGTTTACGCGGCTGAGGTCGGGCCGCAGGGAGGAATACAGGGCCATGCCCGCCACGAGGAGGTTAGCCACGACGACCGGCATCGCATGCCGGGCCAGTCCATAGCCGACCCACAGCACGGCGGCGAAGGCCTGGATCCAGCGGAGCGTCCGCTGATCTCTGAAACGGTACGACAGGACGAATACGGCCGTAGCAAGCCATCCCACCCAGTCCGTCAGCGGCAGTTCCCGCATCAGGCGACCGCCGCGGGCGGCGGCACCGTTCCTCGTATGATGAGCGAGTCGGTCCTGGCCTTGTCCCACTCCTGCAGCACGAAGCCGTGAGAACCGAACAGCGCCCGGATCGCCGGCGCATCCAGCCCCACGATATCCTCGAGAATGGGCACCAGCACGCTCAGCACGTCATCGCTGAGAATGGTTCGCCGGGCAATGGGGGTCAGGAACTTGTTCTCCGATACCGCCACGGTCAGGCCGTCTAGCCGATTCACGTGGAGCATGACATGCACGTCCGAGCCGCCGTCGCCGACGTAGACCACCCGGTCGCCGCTGAGCCCCAGATCGGTGCGAATCTGTTCCAGCACGGCGACTTTCCCGTATCCCGCCGGGACCCGAACGATCGAACGGATCTCGCCTGACCCAGGATCGTAGCGGAACCGGGTTCCGTAGATGCGCTCCGGCGGCACCATCCCTTCCAGCGCCGATCGAATCACCTCCTCCGGGGCCGCGGAGACCACGCATAAGGTGAAGCGATACCCCTGGAGCCCATCGAGTATGCGGGACAGGGCTGGGATGCCCTGTTTCAGGCGGATGCGCCTCCCCACCTCCGCAAGATCACCCGACCTGACCCGGCGGTATTCCGGATCGTGGAGCAGCAGGTACGCGAGCTCCGCGCCCTGCTGCACCAGGTGCATGGCGGACAACCCGGCACACTTCTCCGCAAAGCCGCTGATGCCGAGCATCTCGCTCAGCAGAATTCCCGAATCGTTGAAGCTGAGCGTTTGATCGAAATCACTGGCCAGCAGGTAATGGCGCACGAAGTCCGCACTCACTCAGTTGGATCCAGGGACGCGGCCGCCCAGCGCGGCGAACGTGCGCTGGACGGTCGCGGCATCGAGGAACGCCGCCTCGAGCGGCAGCACCTTCGGCCGGGCGAACTCCGCGGCCGCCGTGGGACGCTCCGTCAGCGGTGCTGGAGCGCAGCGGATTGCCGGCGTCGT
>JAXDMF010000258.1:0-5264 GCA_034666205.1 Gemmatimonadales bacterium | reverse complement strand
CGGGAGTTCGTGATCCTCACCGCCCAATCGAGCGAGGGCCACCTGGAGGCGCTCAGCACCATTCGAACCGACGAGGCGACGGTCCAGGTGGTGGACATCTTCAGCATCAATTTCGGCTCCCTCCTCGAACGCCCCGCCCCGATCCAGGGAGGTGAGCTCGACACGTCCCTGCTGCTCTACCTGGCGCCGCACCTGGTCCGCATGGATCTGGCCCAGGATTTTGCAGTTACGGAGAGGGTGTTGGCGCGGTATCGGCCGGGACAAACCCGGCGCCTGCCTGAGGGCTCTCCCGGATCGATCGGTTATCCCAGCCTCGCGTCCGCCCAGAAAGGGGAGCGCCTGTATACATTTATCCTCGAAAGGGTCAGCCGCTGCCTCGCCGGTTCCTGACATGATCGGAGTCGTCATGCGCCTCGCTGCGGTTCTGCTTCTCTGCCCCACGGCCGGCCGGCTTCTCGCCCAGGAACCCCTGGAGACGAAGCTCGTCGTGGAGCAGAATGGCCGGGAGATTGGACGGGAAGAATTCACCCTGGTCAAGCGCGGCCAGGGGCCAGTTGGCAGCAGCCTGAAAGCCGCGGCCCGGTATCCGGCCGACCACCCCACGCTCAAGCTCGCCGCGACGCTGGAACGAACCTCCGAGGGCGCGCTGGCCAAGTTCCAACTCGAAGTTGACGGGCCCAACGGCACGACGGTCATCCTCGCAGCTGGATCGGGCGCACGGCTGATCATTCGAACTGTGGCCAAAGGCTCCGAAGCCGGTCGCGAGCTCCCCGGAGGGCCGGACATCGTTCTTCTCGACGATCAGGTGTTTTCTCTGTACTGTGCGGTGGCGGATCAGGCAACTCCGAGTGGCAAGGCGCTGACCGCGGTCTTCCCCCGAACCAACCGGCGGGCCTCGTTCGCGGCCCGGCGCGAGTCCGGCGGCGACGGCGGAAACATCCGGGTGACGCTCGCCGGCGACATCAATGGCACGCTGGTTACAGATGCGCAGGGCCGGCTGTTTCGTCTCGAACTCCCCGAAACCGGCACAGTCGTCTCCCGCGCCAAAGATTGATCCGAGTCGTCACAACGCCGCAGGACCTCTCCCAACTCGCTGAGAGCAGCAACAAGACTTCTTTGTCGCAAGTTGAAACCTGTGCGGCTAGGCCTGCGTATAGCGCCCACGTCTCACCCCAAAGGGCCCCTTTCATGAATCCGTGGTGCGGTCTGCTTGCGCTTACTTGCGCACTTCCCTCCTGGACCGCGGCGCAGGACTCCACCCGCTCCGCACCTGCATCCCAACCCGTGACCCTGTCGCTGGATGAAGCACTCCGCCAGGCCCGAGCGAACAGCCCCGCCTACCGGCAGACTCTGAATGACGCTTCTCCCGCCCGGTGGGGCGTTCGCAATGCCTATGGCAGCCTGCTCCCATCGGTCACGGCATCCAGCGATCTCGGCTACACCGGCTCGGGCGAGGCCAACCTGGGCAGCGGCTTCATCCAACCCACGTCGGCGTTCATTACCTCGGGTTACAGTCTGGGCCTTCGCTGGGAGCTCAGCGGAAGGGCGCTGACCGCGCCGGCTCAGCAGAAGGCATTGCAACGGGCCACCGAGGCGGACATCACCGGGGCCGGCGTTGCGCTCACCGCGGAGATCGCGACCCAATACCTCAATGCGCTCCAGGCAGCGGCCCAGGTCGGTGTCGCCCGGCAGCAGGTGAGTCGGAACCAGGATTTCCTGACGTTGGCCAAGGCACGGTACCGGGTCGGCCAGGCCACGCTGCTCGACGTCCGCCAGGCGGAGGTTCTCAAAGGGACCTCCGACGTCGCCCTGCTCCGAGCGGTGCTGGCGGAAAATGAAGCCAAGCTCGACCTGATGAGGCGCATTGGGGTCGAGCCGCCGGTGGCCATCGAGCGCATCGTGCTCTCGGACTCCTTCCCCGTCACGCCGCCGGCATTTCAGGTCGACAGCCTTCTGGCGCTAGCCGAGCGCCACAATCCGGTGCTGCGCTCGCTGCGGGCCCGAGAGCATGCCGCCGGTCTCGGAGTTCGATCCGCCAAGGCCGACTTTCTTCCCTCGCTCTCGATGCAGGCGGGGTGGGGTGGATTCACTCAGCAATTCACCAACGAGAATCTGCTGCTGAGCCAGTCGTTGGCCGGCGCCCAGGGCCAGGCAGCCGATTGCCAGTTCAACAACTCGGTGCGGTCGGGGTTATCGCTCGGGGGCGAGGTCCCCAACTGCTTTGCCGCGGCCGGGCTGGTGGACGGCGGCGGCGCCTTGCTCGACCCCATCGCGCAGGAGATTCGCAATCAGAACAACGTCTTCCCCTTTCACTACACGGGGCAGCCGTTCCAGGCCAACCTGGTTCTCTCGCTCCCGATCTTCACGGGGTTCAGCCGCCATCTCCGACTCTCGGAGGCGCGAGCCCAGCAGGACGATGCCGATGAAGACGTGCGCGCCCGCCGACTGCTGGTACGGAGCGACGTGCAGGCCCGGTACCTGGGCCTGCAGACCGAATTCCAGGCCATTGCAGTCCAGGCCTCGAGCCGTGAGGCTGCGCGCGACCAGCTCCGCCTGGCCCAGGACCGCTATCGACTCGGCGCGGGGACGTCGCTCGAGCTCTCGGATGCTCAGAACGCCGTTCAGCGAGCCGAAGGTGATTACATCAATGCAGTCTACGATTACCACAAGGCCATGGCGGCGCTCGAAGCCGCCGTTGGCCGCTCTCTCCGCTAACGAGGAACGGACATGTCGCGTCGGACGAAGATCGGTGTAATCATGGCGCTCATCGTGCTCGTTGCCGCCGGTGTGGTCGCGTTCCGAATCAACAAGAAGAAGCACGCGGCCACCGAAGTCCGCCTGGAGCAGGTGAGCCGCCGGGACCTGGTCAGCGCGGTCACCGCCAGCGGGAAGATCGAGGCGAAGACATCGGTCGACATCAGCGCCGACATCACCGGTCGCATCATTCAGATCGCCGTCCGCGAGGGGGACATGGTCAAGAAAGGCCAGTTCCTGCTCCAGATCGATCCGGCCCAGTACCAAGCTGCGGTGGCGCGGGCCCAGGGGATGGTGGCATCGAACGAGGCCGTCCTGCTTCAGACCCGGGCCAGCCGGGACCAGGCGCAACGAGCCTGGAACCGGGCCCGCCAGCTCACCGAGCTGGGTGACAACCTGATTGCCCCCGAGACGGCGGAGCAGGCCAAGACCGCCCTCGAGGTCGCGGAGGCAAACTACCAGTCAACCAAGGCCCAGCTGGACCAGGCCCGGGCCGGCCTTCAGGAAGCACGAGACAACCTGGCCAAGACGCACTTGACCGCTCCGATTACGGGTCGCGTCGTCCGTCTGGCGGTGGAAGAGGGAGAGGTAGCGGTGCCGGGCACCTTCTCCCGAGAGACGGGACTGCTCATGACCATCGCCGACCTTTCCGTAATCCTGGCAAAGGTGCAGGTGGACGAGACCGACATTGTACGTCTGACCCAGCGCGACTCCACCGAGATCACCATCGACGCCTATCCGGATACTACCTTCACCGGCCGAGTGACCAAGGTGAGCCACAGCGCCAAGCTCACGCCTACTCAGACCGCTTCCGGCTCGAATGACCGGGCCGTTGACTTCGACGTCGAGATTACGCTCCAGGCGCCTCCGCCGGACATCCGGCCCGATCTGAGCTGCACCGCGCGCATCGTGACCGATACCCGAAGCAACGCCCTGAGCATCCCGATCATCGCGCTCACCGTGCGCGACCATGAGAAGATCCCCAACGAGTCGGACTCGGCGCCGCCGGTGGATACCCTGCGGGCCAAGTTCCGGAAGAAGGAAGCAGAGGGTGTCTTCGTGGTGCGCAATGGCGTGGCGACGTTCCGCCCGGTCAAGACCGGCGTGGCCGGGGACGAGCACTTCGAGGTGATCGAGGGGCTGCGCGAGGGTGAAACCATCGTGGCCGGTACCTACCAGGCGATTCGCGACCTCAAGGATGGAGCCAAGGTGCGGGCGGCAGATACCACCAAGACAAAGGAAGCGAAGTCCTAGTGCGGCTGCTCGAGGCGGTGTGGATGGCGCTCCGGACCATCCGCGGACAGAAGCTCAAGAGCTTCTTCTCACTCGTTGGCGTCTTGATCGGGGTCACCTTCCTGATCGCGGTGGTGTCGATCGTGCAAGGCATGAACCGGTATATGGTCGAGCGGTTCGCCAACACGCTCGTGGGCGCCAACACCTTCGAGCTGCGTCAACGCCCGAGCATCACGACGGGGAACATCCCGGATGACGTCTGGCTGGCCTGGCTTAGACGCCCCCGGATCAGCTACGCCGATGCCGACTACGTTCGGGAGCGGATCCGGACGCCCGCCACCTTCGCCAAGTTCTGCGAGGACTACGTGGCGGTGCACTACGGCGGCAAGATTGCCAAGGGCATCAGACTGGCCGGGACCGAAGAGAGCTACTTCAAGATCAGGAATTATGAGATTGCCGCCGGCCGCGCCTTCACCTCCCAGGAGGTCAGGACCGCGCAGCCAGTGGTGGTCATCGGCCAGGAGCTGGCGGACAAGCTGCTCAAGGGCATCGATCCCATCGACAAGGTCGTGGTCATCGGAGGCCTGCCCTACCGGGTGATCGGGGTGGTAGCCAAGCAGGGGACTCTCTTTGGTATTTCCATGGACAAGTTCGCGATCATGCCGTTCAGCGCCCACGGGCGGCGGCTGATCTGCCCGATCAACATCCTCGACGCCTTCATCGTCCAGACCGCGGATCCACCCAGCCTGCAGCTCGCCATGGCAGAATCGGAGGCTCTGATGCGGAGCCGCCGACACCTGAAGCCCTGGCAAGAAAACAATTTCGCGTTTCAGACGGCAGAGGGAGCGTTGGGGAGCTGGCAGAAGATCTCCCGGGTGCTCTTCGTGGCGTTGCCCGGCCTGGTAGCGATCTCGTTGGTGGTGGGCGGCATTGTCATCATGAACATCATGCTCATGGCGGTGAGCGAACGCACCCGCGAGATCGGGATCCGCAAGGCGCTCGGCGCGCGCCGGCGAGACATCCTGGCGCAGTTCGTGGTGGAGTCCGCCACTCTATCAGCGGTGGGCGCGTTGCTCGGCATCGCTCTCGGCCTGGCGCTCGCTTTTGTGGTGAAGGCCACCACCCCACTTCCGGCGGCCGTGGCCCCCTGGTCCATCCTGGTCGGCGTGCTGCTCGGGGTGAGCGTCGGGATAGCGGCCGGAGTGTACCCGGCGAGCCGTGCCTCCCGGCTCGACCCCATCGCGGCTTTGAGGGCCGAATGAGTCCTATTCGGAAAG
>JAXDMF010000257.1:0-2672 GCA_034666205.1 Gemmatimonadales bacterium | reverse complement strand
GGCGTGGGCCGGACGGGCGCGATGTCCTCCTGTACCATCTTCCGCCCGACGGATACGAGGTCGGAGCGGGGCTGACTACGGACGCTGATCGGCTTTCCGACGTCTGGGCCAGGGTACGCGCCACGTTGATACCCCGCGCCTCCACCCGGCAAGTCGCCGTGTTCGTCGGGGCCGACCACCACGCAGCCCACCCCGACATCACCGCGGTTCGCTCTCTCCTGGGGCGGCTCGAGCCCGAGAGCGAATTCCGCATTTCCCGCCTGTGTGACTTCTTCAACGCCGCGTCATCCGAAGCCGCTGGACTCCCGGTTATCTCGGGGGAGCTGCGCTGGTCGTACGGCTATACCTGGACCCTTCAGGGCGTGCACGGGACCCGGGCTCCGCTGAAGCGCCGGCATGCGTTGAGCGAGCTGGCGCTGGGCCGCATCGCCGAGCCGCTCGCTGGACTGGCTCTCGCGGCCAGAGGATCAGATCGGCGCGCCACACTCCACCATGCCTGGCGCATGCTCGTCCGCAGCCAGTTTCACGACTCGATCGCAGGAACAACGAGCGACACGGTGGCGAGGCAGGTGCAGCTCCGGTTGGACGACGCCCGTGGGGTGGCTGGCGAGATCGCCCGGAGCAGCCTGGACGATCTGGTCGGGAACAACCCGGATCTGGCTCGGACCGATCCGGGAGCAACCGGCCCGCAGCTGGTTCTCTGGAACCCGGTCCCTCGACGGCGGGAGGGTGTGGTCGTGACCGATCTCACCTGGTTCCGCCGGGACGTGCTGGTCGGTCCTCCCGGCGATCGAGTGCCACGAGTGGGTTCGGGCTACCGGCCGTTTCACCTCGCGGGCTCCGAGGGGCTGATGGCCCTGCAGCCGCTGGGTGGTGGCCCCGCGCAGGAGCGGCTGGATGCCCCCCATCACTATCCCGATCAGGACGTGGTGGACCGGGTGCGCGTCGCCTTTGCGGCGCCGGAGGTCGGCGGTCTTGGACTCATGAATCTCCAGCCGGCAGACGGAGCCGCTCGAGTCTCCCATGGGGGGACGTGGATCAGGGGCCGCAGCATGGGCAACGAGCTGATCGAGGTCTCGGTGGAAGCCGGCGGCGCATTGCGGTTGCTCGACCGGCGGACTCGGCAGAGCTACCGCGATCTCCTGGTCCTCGAATCCGGGGGCGACGCAGGCGATACGTACACCTATTGTCGGCCGGCGCGGGACCAGATTCGCCGGAGCCGCGGGCCGGTAACGGTGCGGCCGCTTGCGCGGGGTCCACTCGTGGTTGCGCTGGAAGCCGAATGGCGGATGCGGGCGGGCCGACGCGGGCGTGGTGCCGGCACGGTGGGGGTCCGGCTGGTCGTGTCGCTCTATGCTGGATCACCCATCGTCCGCTGCACTCTCGAGATCGACAACCAGGCTGCACACCACCGGCTGCGGGCGCGCTTCTCGACCGGTCTTCCCAGCGGAAGCGCCGTCGCCGGCGGGCAGTTCGGATCCATCGAGCGTACGCCGGTGGCGTACGACCCCCGGAAGTACCCGCGCGAGACCCCTGTTACCACGGCGCCGACGCAGCGGTACGTGGCCGCTGCGGTCAAGAGCCGGGGCGTCGCCGTGCTCGCCCCTGGCTTCTTCGAGTACGAGCTGGATCGCCGCGGCGATCTGATAGTCACCCTGCTTCGGGCCATTGGAACGCTCTCGCGCGACGACCTGCCGACCCGGCGGGGCCACGCGGGCTGGCCCGTTGCCACGCCGGAGGCGCAGTGCCTCGGCGCAGAGCGGCTCCAGCTCGCGATTACCCCAGTCACCCGGGCAGACCTCGACGATGGCACCACGCTGCCAGAGTTGTGGGAGGATGCCTTCCTTCCGGTACAGGGCATCTGGCTGCGCCAGGCCACCCGGCTCACCGTCGAGCCGATCGATGTGACCCTCGAGGGAGACGGGCTGGTGTTCTCCGGTCTCAAGCCGGCCGAGCGGGGTGGAGGCATGGTTCTCCGCTGCTACAACGCCACCGGCCGGCCCGCTGCGGGGGCCTGGCACTTCGGCAGGCCTGTCACCGGCGCGCATCGGGCGCGGGCCGACGAGCGTCAGCTACATGAGATCAGGCTAGGTGAAGGCGGCCGCTTCGTGCCCTTTCACGCGGCGCCCCATGAGATCGTCACCATCATGGTGGCGCTCGGCCGATCCGACTAGCTTCTTGCCCATGGGCGATTTCCCATCGCTGCCGTGCTTTCCCTGTCCCCATCGCTCGTCCTGTTGTGCTTACGGCGTCACTTTGAGTGATGAGGAGGCCGCCGCGATCGCACTGGCACAGGGCGCAGCCACCGTCTATCGCACCCGCTGGGGCGAGTGGCGCACCCGGGTCCGGGGTGGTCGCTGCGTCTTCCTCCGGGAGAACGTTTGTACCATCCACGCGGAAGCCCACTATCCGGCCGTGTGTCGCGGGTTTCCCTGGACCGATGCCGAGACCGGCGGGCCTTACGAGTATGACCGGACGATCTGCCCCGAATTTGTGCTGAGGCCGGAGCTGGTCCAAATACAAAAAGCGTGAGCGGGGAAAGAAAAGCGTGAGCGGGGAAGGAAGAGCGTGAGCGGGCGTTCACCGCTTCTAAGCGTAGCGCGTCATTCCGAGCGCAGCGAGGAATCGGATGGCCGTGCACTTTCACCGCGATCGCGAACGCGCGTCAGCCG
>JAXDMF010000256.1:0-9040 GCA_034666205.1 Gemmatimonadales bacterium | reverse complement strand
AGCGAGCACGGGTGGAGTCCTTGGTCCCCGCGCGGGCGGCCTTCTTGCCACCGGCAGCGGCCGAGTCCTTGGCCCCAGGCCGGATGGAGTCTCCGCCCAGCAGCTGTTGGACCGCGGTTGGCTTGGTAGGCTGGGCCTCGCCTTTGACCCCCAGATTGCGAAGGGTCCGGTCCATCGCCGGGAGCGCCTTCTCCAGCGATCCATTCTTGTCCGTGATCTTGAACTCGAGAAACGCGCTCCGCTGCACGATGGCCTTGGCCCGGGCGGGATCGGTGATGCCGGCAAGCTCAACTACGATGCGGTCGTCTCCGATCTTCTGGACCACCGGCTCCTCCACGCCGAATTCGTCGATCCGCTTCCGCAGCACCGTCAAGGCCAAGTCCAGATCCTTCTTCGGGTCGGCGGAGACCTGCTTGGACTGGTCGAGCTCGAGGGCCAGGTGCATGCCACCCTGGAGATCGAGGCCGCGCTTGAGCGGTACCCGGGTCACCACCACATCGTGCATGACCCCGTTCGGACCCGGTTCACGAATCGTGATGTTCCGGGGAAAGAGGAAATACACCGACGCCACGACGAGCACGGCGATGAGGATCAGCCGGGAACGAATGGTTGAGAACATCGTCGATCAGACTCTCTCAGGTGTGGGAGACGCGGCTCACGGGGGACTGGGATCGGCGGAGGACGTCCAGTGCCCGGCTACGATCGTGTTTCAACTGCTGCTTCAGATGCTCCGACGACTCGAAACGTTCGACATCCCGCAGGCGTTCGACCCATTCGATACGGACCCACTCGCCGTATAGGTCGCCCTCGAAGTCGAAGATGTGGGCCTCGAGTACGCGGCGCCCGTCTTGAAACGTCGGTCTGGGCCCCTGGTTCATCATGCCCCCGGCGCGTCCGCCGCGCCACTCGACCCGAACGGCATACACGCCGTCGGGGGGGAGCAGCTTCCGGGGCGACAGCTCGCTCAGGTTGATGGTCGGCACACCGAGCAGGCGCCCGCGCTGCTCGCCCTGTCCTACCCGGCCCACCAAGCCGTAGGGGCGGCCAAGCATAGCCGCGGCACTGGTCAGATCGCCACCGGTAACCGCCCGGCGTATCCGGCTGCTGGAGACGTGCTGCCCGCCGAAGTCCACCGGATCTACCACATCGACCGCGAAGCCAAGCCGGTCTCCCAGGGTTCGTAGCGTGTCCACATCGCCGCTCCGGCCGCGGCCGAAGCCATGATCGTGCCCGATCACCAGCTCGCGTACCGCGCACCGCGCGAGCAGCACCTCGCGCACAAATCCTTCCGGCGTGAGCCCCGCCAAGTGACGGTCGAACCGCAGGATAACCACGTAATCAAGCGGGGACTGGGCCAAAATCTCCAGTCGCTCGGGCCCGGTGGTGAGCAGCGGCGGTGCCGCTTCCGGATTCACCACCTCGAGGGGATGAGGATCGAAGGTCACGAGAACGCTGGCCCGCCCGGCCTCGCGCGCCCGTCGATCGATCTCCCGGAGGACCGCTTGGTGTCCCAGGTGCACACCGTCGAACGAGCCGACGGTGACAGTGGCGCCGTTCGGAAGCGGCGGCAGCGGGGCAGCGGGGCCGCGGGGCGGCAGGGTACTCACGGCGTCTCCAACACAACCGAGGGGCGGAGCCACCCTTCCTCGCTGCGCGCGATTGCCACCAAGTCACCTGCTGCCACCAGTGCTACGACTTCCCCGCTGCCCCGCCGCCCACCCCCCCAGAGGGCACCCGCCCCCCTGTCCAACACCGCCCGCCCCTGCACCACGTCGTCGCGCCCTGCCTCGTCCAGTTCCACTGCCGGCAGGTCGGGCAGCACCCCGCGAGGCGGTATCAGAGCCGCAGGGCTCAGCCGCTCGAGGCTCACGGCATTCTCCACCCGGAGCGAACCGATCGCCTCTCGGCGGAGCCGGGTGAGATGCGAGCCGACCCCCAACTGCTCGCCCAGGTCCCGGGCGATAGCGCGGACATAGGTGCCGGGGCTGACCGTGACCCGAAAATCGAATTCCGGCGGCCGGTAGGCGACCAGGTCAATTGCATGAACCGTGATGTCCACCTCGGCCAGCTCGACGACCTCGCCTCGACGAGCTTTCCGGTAACTCCTCTCGCCGCCTACCCGCTTGGCCGAGAACTGGGGCGGCCGTTGAGCCTGCGTCCCCAGAAATCCCGCCAACGTGTCGCGTACCAGCGTCTCGGGCAGCAGCCCCGCCAACTCAGGTCCGATCACCTCGCCCGTGAGATCGTCGGTGGTGGTGCGGACCCCAAGTCGACCAGTTGCAACGTAGGTCTTGGGCTGCGCTTCGACGAATCGCGCCAGCCGGGTCGCGCGTCCGACCAGCACGACGAGCAAGCCGGTGGCAAAAGGGTCGAGCGTTCCGGTGTGACCGGCGGCGCGAATGCCGAGGGCGCGTCGCACATGCTGCACGATATCGTGCGAGGTCTTTCCGGCCGGCTTGTCCACCAGCACCGCTCCGATCAGTCCTGCCCCTCCCGCCGAATCGTGTTCAGCAGCTCGTTGATCCGGGCGGCGTGTTGGAGCCCACGATCGAGCTCGAAATGCAGGGCGGGGACGGAGCGGGTGGTGAGTGACTTGGCGGCACGGGATCGAAGAAAGCCGGCGGCGCTCTGGAGGCCTTCGATCGCCCGATTCTTGGTGGCATCCTCGCCGGGCACGCTGACCATCACCCGGGCGTGCGAGAGGTCGTTGCTCACCAGCACGGCAGTTACGGTCACGAACCCTACCCGCGGATCTCGAATCTGACGGGCCAGGGCGTCGGTAATGACCTGGCGCAGGGTCTCGCCCACCTGCTCGGGTCGGCGCGACGACCCCTTCATCGGAACACCGTCACGGTATCGACGATGCGCACTCCGTCGGTCTCCTCCACCAGCCGGTCAGCCGCGCGGAGTGTCTCCTCCACGACGGGGCGTGCGCTGCCCACTGCCGCACAGGCGATCTCGGCTCGCTGCCAGAGATCCTGGTGTCCGGTTTCGGCCACCGACACGTTCAGCGTCCGGCGCAGACCTGCGGTGAGGGGCTTGAGCACGCCCCGCTTCTCCTTCAGCGAGTGACAGGCGGGGAGATGGAGGTCCCAGGTAGTGATGGCGATGACCATAGTCGCAAGGCGCAAGTCATCAGTCGCGAATCAACAGACTTGAGACTGGCGACTTCTCTACCCCGTGGCACCGCTAGCGGCCGAAGCGAGCGTCCGCTTGATCTCTTCCATGCGGAACGACTCGATGCGGTCGCCGACCTTGAGGTCGTTGAAGTTCTCGATCCCGATCCCGCACTCGAGGCCTTCCTTGACTTCGCGGACGTCATCCTTGAAGCGTTTGAGGCTGGACAGCGTGCCGGTGTAGACCGGCGTACCGTCGCGGACAACGCGCGCCTTCGCGGTCCGCTGGATGGTACCACTCCGCACGGTGCAGCCCGCGATGGTTCCGACCTTGCTCACCTTGAAGAGCTGGAGCACTTCGGCGTCGCCCAGCACCGTCTCCCGCTCCTCCGGCTTCAGCAGGCCCTCGAGCGCGTTCCGCACATCCTCCACCGCTTCATAGATGATGCGGTAGGTGCGCACGTCCACCTGCTCCCGCTCCGCGGCCGCACGGGCGTTGGAGTCAGGCCGCACGTGGAAGCCGAGCACGATGGCGCCCGAGGCCTTGCCCAACAGGATGTCGCTCTCGGTGATGGCACCCACCCCGCGGTGCACCACGTCGACCCGCACCTCGCTGGTGCTGAGCTGTGCGAGCGCGTCGGCCAGCGCCTCGGCCGGTCCGCCCTGATCCGCCTTGATAATGATGCGGAGCATGGTGACCTCGCCCTCCTTGAGGGCGCGGCTGAAGTCCTCGAGCGAGGTGCCCTTGGCGCTTCGCCGGTTCTGCGCCTCGCGCTCGAGCCGCTGCCGTTTCTGGGCAATATCCCGCGCCTCGTTCGCATCGGTCAACACGGCGAAGATATCGCCCGCCGCCGGCACGCCCTCGAAGCCCAGAATCTGCACCGGGATAGAGGGACCCGCTTCCTTCACCGTCTTGCCCCGCTCGTCGTAGAGCGCGCGAACTCGCCCGGAAAACTTGCCGCAGATGAAATTGTCGCCGCCAACCAGGGTGCCACGCTGCACCAGGATCGTTGCCAGGGGTCCCTTGCCAGGGTCGAGGCTGGCCTCGAGCACGGTTCCGTGCCCCTTCCCCGTAGGATTGGCCTTGAGATCGAGGATCTCGGCCTGGAGCAGGATCTGCTCCAGCAGGTGCTCGATGCCGGTGCCGCGCTTGGCCGAGATCTCGGCCGAGAGCACGTTCCCACCAAACTCCTCCAGCACCACGTTCTGCTGCAGCAAGTCCTGCTTGACCTTCGGCACGTTGGCTGTAGGGAGGTCGATCTTGTTGATGGCGACAATCATCGGCACGCCGGCATTCCGCGCGTGGCTGATCGCCTCGACCGTCTGGGGCATCACCTGGTCGTCCGCCGCGACGACGAGGACGACGATGTCGGTCACCTGAGCGCCGCGGGCGCGCATGGCGGTGAACGCCTGGTGGCCTGGTGTATCGAGGAAGGTGATCCTCTTGTCACCCGGCAGCTCGACGTGATACGCGCCGATGTGCTGGGTGATGCCGCCGGCCTCTCCGGCAACGATGTTGGCTTTCCGGATATAGTCGAGCAGCGAGGTCTTGCCGTGGTCCACATGGCCCATGATGGTCACGACCGGTGGCCGCGACACCAACTGCTCCGGGTTCTCGACCGCCTGATCCAGCTCGGCCTCCGCCGCGTACTCGTCTTCCTTGACAGCCTGGAAGCCGAATGCGGACGAGATCAGCTCGATCTGATCGAAGTCGAGGCGCTGGTTCACCGTCACCATCAGCCCCAGCTCCTTGAAGGCGAACTGGACGATCTGGGTGGCGGGCACCTTCATGGCCCCGGCCAGCTCGGAGACCGAGACGAACTCGTTGACCCGGATGAGGGTCTTCTCGCGCTCCTTCTCCTCCGCCAGACGACCGGCCTGGACGTCACGGAACGAGGGCTCGTCGCTGCGGCGGCCCTTCCTGCCGGCCGGACCCTTCATCCCCTGCAAGGTCCTCAGGATGTTGGCATGCACTGCTTCCTGGTCCACCGACGACCGCTTCCCCTTCTTCCCCTTCTTACGGCCCCCGCCCTTCTCGGCGTCAGGCCCAAAGGTGCGAACCGGCGGAGCGTTGCGGTCGCCGCCAGGTCGTGAAGGCATGCCAGGCCGGGACGGCCCACCACTCGGGCGGGCTGGAGCGGCCGGTGCGCTGCTGCTGAAGACCGGCTTGGGACCACGGGGTGCAGTGGGCGCCGGCCGTTGTACCCGCGGTGGGATGAACGGCGCCCTCGTCGCACCGGTCGGCGCTGGGGTCGGCCGGAAGAGTGGCGCTTCAGGAGCGCCGCCGTTGACCGCCTCCTCCTCGGTGGCGACCTCGCCTTCCTCCGTGCCCGACGGCGCTGGAGGCAGATCCTTGAACAGGGCGCGGGCACGCTCCTCGAGGCTCTGGGCCGGGACCATCTCCTCCGGCTCCGGAAGCACCGGCCGCTCCAGCTCGAGCGCCGCCAGCTCCGCGGCCTTCTCGGCCTGGACCAGGGCCTCGACCTGCGCCACTTCAGCCGCTGTGCGGCGCCGCTTGGTCGGCTTGGCTTCGACCGCCACGGGGGCAGGCTCCGCCTTGACGGCCTTGCGCCGGCCTTTCTTGGCCGCTGGCTCCTCCGCACTGCGACGCTTGTCCCGCTCCCAACGCACACGGACCGCGGAGACTTGATCGCTTTCCAGCGCGGACAGGTGGCTGCGCACGAAGATGTTCATGTCCTTGAGCATGTTGAGGAGCTGCTCAGGAGCGACACCGAATTCGGCTGCCAGATCGTGGACTCTCGTTTTAACCACGCATGCCTCCATCAAAAGCGTTCGGGCGCCAGCTGCACCATGCCGCCGGCCAACGCGCGGTCCCGTACGCCTACCGCCATTACCGGCGGTTTACCCAACTGCGCGCCGATCGCTGCGGCACGCGGTCCCGGCAATAACGGCACACCCTTGGCGGTGGCCAGCCGGACGACCTTCTCGACGGCGCGGGGACTGGCATCTTCGGCCACGACCACGCACCAGCACTTCCCCGACTGCAGCTCTCTTCGAACCGCGTCTACCCCGATCACGACCCTCCGCCCACGGTAGCCCAGGCCGAGCAGGCCCAGTAGCCCGCTCATGCCTTGGGGCGCGATTCCTCGCCACTATCCTCATCGGTGAGCTCGGACAGGAAGGCCATCAACTGATCGGCCGTTTCCGGGGTCATCCCGGGGATCTTGGCGATGTCTTCGCGCTCGAGATCCAGGATGTCGTTCAACATCTTGTAGCCGGCAGTCTCGAGAATGCCGGTGAGGTCGGGCGACAGCCCTTTGAGCTCGCTGAGCGGAACCTTGCCGGCCATCTCTTCTTCCGGCGGGAGCGGCGCGAACAACGGGCCCTCGCCACCGCGCTCCAGCCACTCGCGGCTGGAGTAGAGATCGATTTTCCAACCGGTGAGCTCAGAGGCGAGCCGCACGTTCTGTCCATTGCGGCCGATTGCCAGTGAGAGCTGGTCTTCGTCCACCACGGCCTGAATCGTCTTGGCCTCGGGATCGGAGAACACCTTGGCGACGCGGGCCGGCGCGAGGGCGAGCCGGGCGAACCGCTCCGGATCCGGGGACCAGGGCACGATGTCGATGCGTTCGCCGCCCAGCTCGTTCACGACCGCCTGAACCCGGGACCCCTTGAGGCCGACGCAGGCGCCGACCGGATCGATGGCGTCATCCCGAGAGATCACCGCGACTTTGGTCCGGCTGCCGACCTCGCGCGCGATCGCCCGGATCTCCACCACCTGCTGCTGGATCTCGGGCACCTCGAGCTTGAAGAGCGCCTTCACGAACAGCGGATCGCCCCGGGACAGGATCAGCCGCGGGCCCTTCGGGGTTTCCTCCAGCCGCTTGAGCACGGCACGGATGGTGTCGCCCTGGTGAAAGTGCTCCCGGTGGTTCTGCTCCCGGTAGGGCACGATTGCCTCGGCCTCGCGAAACTTGTTCAGCATGATCACAAGCTTGCCGCGCTCGATCTGCTGAACCTCGCCAGAGAGCAGCTCGCCCACCTTGGAAGTGAACTCCTCGCGAATGCGAGCCCGCTCGCCTTCGCGCACCCGCTGGATGATTCGCTGTTTGGCGGCCTGAACCGCGAGGCGGCCGAAGTCCACGAAGGGGACCTCTTCCTCGAGCATGTCGCCGACGGCGAAATCGGCATCCTCGTACTGGGCCTCCTCCAGCGTGATCTGCCAGCTGGGATCCTCGACGGTCTCGACCACCTGACGAAGTCGAACGACCTTGATGGTGCCCTGCAGCTCGTCCACGTTCAGCTCGAAGCGCACGTTGGGCCCGAACTTCCGCACCAGCGCCGCATGAATGCCATCGCGCAGCAGCTCGAGTAGATCGGAGCGCTCCAGTTGTTTTGCTGTCGTCAGCTCGCGGAACGCGGCCAACATTTCAGCCGAACCTGCCATCCATTCACCCCCTACTGCGTTTACCAGGTACCTCGGACTCCGCGACTAACGTGGCCTCACGGATCGCATCGAACGCGACCGTCACTTCCGACCCATCCTGCCGCCGAAGCACAACGTGCTCGTCATCGGGGACGGCAACGATCTCGACCCGGTTCCGCCCCGGCAGCGGCTCGGCGCGAACCTGGGCATGCCGCCCGACGAAACGCCGCCAATGCTCCGGCCACCGGAGCGGCCGTTCGAACCCCGGCGACGAGACTTCCAACACATAGCGCGGGCCGACCATCGCTCTGGATTCGAGGAATCGTTCGAGTGACCGGCTGATCGTCGCACAGTCGTCGGCCGTCACTCCCTGGCCAGGGCGGCTGTCCGGACGATCTACCCGCACCTGCAGGATGGGACGCTGCAACGTTCCGGTCCGCCTGAGATCAACCAGCTCGAATCCAAGCCCGGTGACATGATCGCGAATCGGAGCCAGAAGCGCGTCGGCAGACATCGGCGGAGAAGGAAAAAAAATGTGGGGGAACTCCCCCACATCAAAGCCGGAAACAAACGACCTCCGGGACAGCGGGGTAAATATTACTCGGGAATCGGGTTGGAGTCAATTAGGCGGGGCAGCTGGGATAGAAACCAGGAGCGGCTTTACGGCAGCCGCGTCAGCATTCCAATGTAGGCCACCATGCGCCCGTCCGTTCCGCCAGACGCCCGGTGGCTGTAAAAGCTGGGCCTGTCGTGGGCCGAGCACCAAGTCGAGCTGCTGATAGACGTCAGGCCGAGCTCGGAAGCCTCCATTGCAAGCCGCTCCCGCAGATCGATGTGCCAGGGACCAGCGCCGTCGGCCGCTGCTCCGCAGCCCAACATAACTTCAGACCCTACCTCATAGCACGGCCCGCAAATGCCAACGCCACAATGCATTACGATTTCGGACTCCACACATCCAGTTTCTGCTTTCAAACGCTCTACCCCGCGGGCGAGAATCCGTCCGGCGGTGCCGCGCCAACCCGCATGGAGCAGGGCCACGCCGCGCTCGGGGGCGACCAAGTAAATCGGCACACAGTCGGCCACCGTTACGGTGAGCATGACTCCGGGTGCGGTGGTGATCCAGCCGTCGATCCCATCGACCTGGATCCAGCCGCGACCCGCGTCGAGGCTCATGAGCTCGACCCCGTGCACCTGATTGCCCAGAGCCAGCGCATGAAAACCAGCGAGTGCCCGGCGGAAAGCGAGCCACCGGCTCATGACTTCCCCGACCGGCTGACTGCTCCAGAGCCCAAGATCGAACTCACGTCCGGTGATGCCGGCTATGACTCCGTATCGCTCCCGCCAGCCCGGGATCTCGAACCGGGGTATGGGCCCGGGAATCGGAACTTCTCGGACCTCCGATGCAACAAAGGGCGCACGCAGTGCGCCCTTCGGTACACCCTTAGCTTCCCCGCTTCTACCCATCCACCCGCTCGATCTCCGCCCCCAGCGCCCGCAGCCGTTCATCGATCCGCTCGTACCCGCGCTCGATCTGGCC
>JAXDMF010000255.1:0-9691 GCA_034666205.1 Gemmatimonadales bacterium | reverse complement strand
ATCCTGCCGGTCGCCGCGGAGCCAGACCCAGCCACCACCTCCGCTCCAGACCAGCTGGCCTGCCCGCCTCATTCGGTCCGGCAGCATCTGGTTCACCAGCAGATCGAAACCGATCTCGTCGCCCGGGCGAAACGGTCCCCACTGGGGCGGCGCGATGGCCACGGTCATTCGGTAACCCGACTCGGTCGGTTCCCAGCCGCCACGGACCTCGCCCTCCTCTAACGCCCCACCGGACACGCGTCGCGCGATCAGCCCACGGTCTTTGCTGGACGGCACGACAAGATAGCCCAGGACCACCTCATCGGGCGGCAGCCGGACATACACCTGGATGCCGTCGGCGTGGATTTCGTCCGGCTCGTTGTCCAGGCGAAGTGGGGGCGCGGCCGCATCGCGTGCGACGACCTCCGGTTTCACCACCTCCACCGCCAGGTAGAGCGCCTCATCGCTCCAATTGACGACCGCGGTCGCCGAGAAATCGTCCGGGCCGGCATAGGGCTCCTCGCTCCGCCGGTACTGGTCCTCGTGATCGAGCTGAAGTGGCTCGGCAGCAGCATCGAACCCCTCCATGCTGCCGTCCAGCGCGGGAGGCTCGGCTATCGGCACTGCCACACCGTGAGCCACCAGCGGTCGGTCCCGCAGCACCAGTGGCTCGAATGGCTTCGGTTGCCGCCGGGTGCCTCCGAGCCGGGTGATTCCCGCCTGGCTCCGGATCTCCCAGCCTTCGACGGTCGCCACGTGATGATCCACGCCGCCCTCGGTCTCGACCTCTATGGTGTTCTCCGCTTCCCGGACTCCAAGGACCGCCGACCGCCCTCTGCCCGGCTCGAGGACCGTTATGATGCGAAGGTTTCGCCCCTGGGCCCGGACCAGATAGAACGGCACCAGTTCGGTTGACCCCGGAGCGCCCGGGCCCAAGGCTCGCAGAAGCTCACCCTGGTAGGCCAGATGCGCACTCAGCGTCGCTCCGGAGTGGCCACAAGCATGAAGGACAACGCTGTCGGAATTCGCGGGGAGGTAGCGCTCGACCTGGTGGACGAATTCGTCGGGGAGCTCCGCCGGTTCCCAGTTTCCCACCGGCTTCACCTCGACCCGTCCGCTCAAGTGAAGCGGTAGCTCCAGCACGTGATCCTCGGCCGCTGACAGCTGGATCACGTCGAGCAGGTAATCGGGACCGGCCACCAGGGTACGGCTCAGGTCTCCGTAACGGCCTCGGGCCCAAGCCCAGGCTCCACTTTCCTCGAAGTTTTCGCAGAAGGCATCGCCCATCGGTTGGGAGACTCCGTCGAGCCTTGGAGCATTGTGCGCCAGGGTCGAACGATACCAGAAGAGATCTCGGGCCACGTACGAGCCGGTGCCGAAGTCCGGTAACCAATACTCGCCTCCGGCGTGGAGCACGAGGTTGAGCCGGTCGGGATGACCGTGTCCTCCACCAGATGGTCCACATTCGAGGCTGGCATAACGGTCGCCTGAGCGCAACAAGGCAAGACCTTGTCCCTCGATGAAAGCGTTACCCGGCGACCAGGCCGGCGCCTCCGCCGGCATTGTGGCTACCATCTCCAGCAGGGACCACCAAGAGAGATCGGCACGAGACCGGGGCCGGGTCGGGGCTGGCTCGCCCGCCTCGTGCAGGTATGAATCGAAGGTTTGGGCCGGCGGCGCCGGTGATTGGTACAGTCCGCGGAGCCAGCTCCACAGATCCGTATGCTCTTCGACAGCCTGGCCGAGCCGGGCGAGGCCGATCTCCCAGAGCTCGAGGTACATCGGTTGGGCGAGCGACACGCCAAAGCGCGAGTCCTTGCGGGCCGGAAAGGTGAAGTCGGGGAGCGCGGTGAGCGCGGGAGCGCGCAGCGCCGCGGCCACGCGGGCGGTGAGTCGGGGATCGTTCAGGAGATCGACTCCAGCCAAACGCGCCCATCCCAGAGCCAGCAGCTGGCCTCGAAGCGCAAAGAGGTGATAGTTGTCTCCCTCATACCACATCCCATCCTCGCCAAACCCGTGCAGCAGGTGGGCGAGAATCCCAGTCTGGCCCTCGATGGCACGAGCCGCCAAGTCGCCATCCTCGAACCAGACCGCGATGCTGGCGAGCGCCGCATTGTGCCAGGTCTGGCGGTTGGAGAATCCCTCGTCGTACTCGCCGATGAGGTTGGCGGCATCATCCGCGACGCCGGACACGATCTCGCCACTCTCGTCCGAGAGCAGCCCGGCTTCGCGCATCAGCCACGCAGCGGCCAGGTAGTTGCCGATCCAGATCGATTCCAGATAGGTCGAGAAAAAGAGCCGGCTCGGCCCCAGCACGTTGTCCCGATTGGGATACTCGTGATAGCCGCGGTAAGCCTGGAGCAGCTGGTTGGCCCGCGCGGCAGCATCGTCCCGACCCGCGGTCACCGCCACGGTGGCCAGGTGCGCCGCCCGCTCCGCGAGCCAGAGGTGCTGGTAGTGCGCCCAGGCCCGGTCGTGCCGCTCGCCGCTGAACTGACGGCCGCAGTGGGCACAGCGGTGCGCTGTGGGGCTCCAGGGGTCGAATACCAGATGAGTCCCGTCGTCAGGGCAAACGCCCCCATCTGCCGTCAACAACGCCTTTGACTTGGGGACGGGCGGCATTCTGGCCAGGACCGGCCCGGCCCGCTGCACGAGCCGGTCGCGCAGTGCACGCAATTCGGGCTGGGACTCTATGGCCGCACGCCTGGCAGTCAGCTCTTCCGCGTTCAGCACTGGTACACGCCCCGCATTGCCCAGCGAACCGGGAGCAGACGCACGCCGTGAGCGTTTGCAGCTTCGATCATGGCGGCGGGGTCGTCAGGGGCGAGAAAGAACATGCAGCCACCGGCCCCGGATCCGGCGGCTTTCCCGCCAAGCGCACCGGCCTCGAGCAGCGCACGCTCGAGCCGAGCCATCTCCTCTGTGCACATCTTGGGATCGAGCGCCTGCTGGTGGCTCCAGTTCTCACTCAGGAGGCGCCCTATTGCAGCAAAGTCAGCGGCTACCAACGCGGTCACCATGGATTCGGCGGCATCTCGCAATCCGTGAAGCGCCGCGACGACGGGGCGATCTCCCTGCTCGTAGGCTCGCATCACCCTTGCGATTGTTGCGCCGGAGAAACGGGATGCGCTGGTGTAGCAGAGGAGCATCCGCCGAGCCAGGTCGGTGGCGAAGCCGGGATCGAGCTTGAGCCGTTGGACCTCGGCCTCGGGGTCCCGGAAATCCAATCGGAGGAACCCGCCATGGGCCGAGGAAAACTGGTCCTGACGCCCACCGGGGATGCCGGCCTCGACCCTCTCGAGCTGACAGGCTGTTTCCGCGATGGCAACGGGGTCGGGGCTTTCGCCCCGAGCGGAAGACAGCGCCGCAACCAGTGCAACGTCGAGCGCGCCAGAGCTACCGAGACCTGATCCTGGCGGAGCCTCGGAGCGGGTGGTGAGGGTGCAGGCACCGACGGGCAGCAGGCGGAGCGCCGCCTTGAGGAGGTCCAGCCGTCCATCACGAACCAACCCGGCCGAGTCACTCACCTCCAGCTGGTCGTGCAGTTCCTCGGAGACGAGTCGGAATCCTCGGCCCCCGAGCCGCACCTCCGCCCGGGCAAACAGCCGGACCGCTGCCGTGACGACGACGCCACCTTCACGCTCCGAGAAGGGCGGCACGTCGGTCCAGCCTCCGGCGAGATCGAGACGAACCGGCGCCACCGCCGCGAACGTTTCGCCGGAGCTGCCGGCGGGCGTCACGACCCCACCCACCATTCGTGCACAGTGGGAAGCTCCCCCCTCAGATCCATCGTGACCCCATGCACTCGCCGGTTCATCCCCTGAAGGCCGCGGGCATGATAGAGGAAGGCGACGGGCAACGAGTCGGCGAACAAGCGCTGCGCTGCTGCCGGATCGTCCGGTGCCTTGATGCCGGCGAGTGCGGCCAGGGGAACGAGATAGCCGAGCCCGAGATCGCCGGGGGTACCCACCACAGCGGCGTCGAAATCATGTGAGCGATAGACTCGCGCAAGAAAAGCGGACAGCTCCAGCTGGCGAATTGTCAGATCGAATCCGGCGCTCTTCAGGCGTGCCTGCACCATCTGCTCCAGGGCAGCCTCTCCGCTGCCCACGGTGAGGAGCTCGAACCCGATTCGCTCGGTCAGCGGCTCCGAGGTGCCGGATCCTGCCGCGGCGATGGGAAGATAGTTCGGCGCGGAGGGAGGTACCGGGCCCTCGGCGGGCGTCCCGAACCCGTAGATGTACCCTTCGACCAACTCATCGCGATCGATGGCCTGGCTCAGCGCACGCCGGAGGGCGAGCCGATTGAAGGGCGGCCGCCTGGTGTTGAATACAATGCCGTAGGTCATGAGCAGCGGATAGCTCACCACTGCTAAGCTCGGGTCGCGGCGGACGAACTCGGCGTGCGCGGGCTGAATGCCGGCGAAGTCGAGCTCGCCCGATACCAATGCGGCCAGCTTGGTGGTGGGCTCGTCCACTACGACCACCGTGAACCGCTGGAGCTTGGGTGGTCCCCCAAGCGCTGCCGGGAAGGCGGAGTCGGCGGCAAAGACCCAGCGGCGATTCGGCTCGTGAGACACGAACCGAAATGGCCCGTTGCCCACCGGCGCCACATTCCAGGCAGCCTGGCGGAGCGAGGCGTGCGGAATGCTATCCAGCAGATGGGCCGGCAGAATCGCCAGATCGGTAAGGAGATCGGGAAAGCCGGACTGAGGCGAGCGGAATCTCAGGACAACAGTGGAGTCGTCGGTCGCGCGGGCGGACGCGAGCTCCGCGAGATCGTTCGCCCGCGGGTAGCCGGTATCGGGGTCGCGGGCGGCCTCCAGGGTCCAGGCCACATCGCGCGCAGTAGTCGGCTGTCCGTCGTGCCATCGGACCGTGGTCTCGAGGTGAAAGGTCAGTCGGGTGCGATCGGGTGACCACTCCCAGCGCCGGGCGAGGTACGGTCGCGGAGTCAGCGTGCTGTCGTAGCGTGCGAGCGTGGTGAGCAGCACGTAGCGCTGCACCTGGCGGGCGAGTGGATGCACCGTCAGCAGCGGGTTGATGCTCTGGAGGTCCGCTCCGGAGGCGAACAGGACGGTTGCCCCTCGGCGATCCGCGCTCGATCCGCAGGCGGAGGTCGTGGCAGCAAGGAGCAGGATTGGAATTCGCGCCGAGAGCACGGCGTATTCTACATTCAAGCCATGCTTCGCGCCTTGACCCGTCGTGCCATCGCCAGCCTCGCGGTGATCATCGGCGTCGTCACTCTGATGTTCTTCCTCCTCCGGCTGGCGCCGGGTGATCCGGCGCTCCTCCTGGTCGGTCCGACCGCCACCCAGGAACAGCTATCCGCCCAACGAAAGGCCCTGGGGCTCGATCGGCCGATCGTCGAGCAATACGCGGCGTGGGTTCGTCGGTTCGTGCGGGGCGACTGGGGCACCAGCATCGCGACCGGACGTTCGGTCCGGGTGATGATCGGCGACGCCTGGCCCGCGACGGTGAGGCTGGTCGGTCTCTCCCTGGTGCTGAGTTATCTCCTCGGAATCGTTGTGGGAGCGGTTCAGGCGGCGCGCAACGGGCGGCTCGACACCATGCTCTCCGTCGTGACCGTTACTCTCTTCGCGCTCCCGGGCTACTGGCTCGGGTTGATGCTGGTGATGGTCTTCACCTACTGGCTGCGCGCGCTGCCCGCGTTCGGCGCGGCGGGCTTCGACGCCGATTTCCTCACCGGCTGGGACCGGCTGCTCGACCGGCTCCGGCACCTCGCGCTTCCCCTCGCGACCCTCACGCTGATCGGAATCGGAGGCACGGCGCGCTACGTACGCGGGGCCATGCTCGACGTGAAGGGGGCGCCCTACGTCACCGTCGCCCGCGCGAAGGGCCTCTCTCCCGTCCAGGTCACCGTCAGGCACGTGCTGCGCAACGCGCTCATCCCGGTGCTCACGCTGCTGGGACTCTCGCTTCCGGCGCTCTTCTCTGGTGCGGTGTTCATCGAGGCGATCTTCGCCTGGCCGGGCGTAGGGCGGGTCATGGTCGAAGCGGTGGGCGCTCGAGATTATCCGGTGATCATGGCGGCAACCGCGGTGAGCGCCATACTCGTCGTACTGGGTAACCTGCTCGCCGAGGGGCTGGCCGCCTGGGCCGATCCCCGGCTCAGGACCGCTCAGATCGGCGGAGCGGCCTGATGCGCTCCACTCACTCACTGGTCCGGGACCCACGCGCTCGGTTCGGCTGTGCCGTCCTCGCCATTGCGGTCCTGGTCGCGGTGCTCGCTCCGCTCCTGGCCGTAGATCCCTCGCTGCAGCGGGACATCGTCGCCACCCGTTTCCTGTCACCACTCAGCGCCGACGTCCACGGCACCTTTCACCTGCTCGGTACCGACCGGTTCGGGCGCGACGTGTGGGCCCGTCTCGCCTATGGCGCGCGGGTGTCTCTGGGCGTGGGTGTGCTGGCGGTTCTCCTCTCAGTGGCCATCGGCTTGGTGGTGGGGGCGGCGGCGGGGTTCTGGCCTCGCCGGCTGGGCGTTGTCCTGCTCGGGCTCACCGATTTTGCGCTCGCCCTGCCCCGGGTGGTGCTCCTGCTGCTGCTCGCTTCACTCTGGCAGCCGAGCGCGGCCCTCGTGATCGTGGTGCTGGGGTTGACCGGCTGGATGACCATCGCGCGGCTGGTTCACGGGGAAGTGCGCGCGCTGGCCGCCCGGCCTTTCGTCGAAAGCGCGGTGGCGTTGGGCGTACCGGGACCGAGAGTGTTGGTTCGTCACATCCTGCCCAACGCGCTCACGCCGGTGATCGTCGCCGCCGCGCTCGGCATCGGCAACGCAATAATGCTGGAGGCTGGACTGTCATTCCTGGGACTGGGAGTGCAGCCGCCGACTCCATCGTGGGGAAACCTGATCGCTTCGGGGCGGGACACGCTGGTCAACGCGCCATGGGTGGCGACTGCGCCGGGCGTGGCGCTGGTCCTGGTCGTGGTGGCGGCAACGCTGTTGGGAGATGCGCTTCGAGACCGGCTGGATCCAGAAGGAAGGCGCTAGCGGCCGGTCCACTGATCGGAGCTCAAGGCCTCGTCGATTCGATGCTCCAGGACCACGAGTGCCCCCGGCGCTCCACCACATCCATAATCGTGGGCGATCCGCTTGGTGCGGCCCCCCAGCGTGACCGAAGTGATGACGGTAGGTGAGTCGGTGACGTACCGCCCGCAGGTGGGCTCCGGCGAGGTGTATCGTTCGGCGAAAGTGAAGTACCCACCCCGGTTCAGCTCCGAGAGGAGGGCATCGACCAGCTCCTGCGGCACCCTGCCCGTTGCCGCTCCCATCTTGCGTACATGTGCCCTGCCTTCGTACTGCACGTCACCCGAAGCCGTGACCGAGATCGTGTAGACCGGGCAGCTGCCGAAACAGGCCGTACGCTCGAGCGTGATTACCGGCGCAGACGTGGCCGACTGGGATGATTGATCAGCCGGCTTGGACTCCGCTCCGTTCCGGGCACAGGACGCGAGCCCCAGCAACACACCCGCGGCCATGAGCCTGATCATCGGGCTACCGGCACCCGCTTGACTCTGCTCTGCACGCCGTCCGACATCACCAGATCCACCTGTCCCTTGTGGGTCGAGAACTCGGCATCGCCCCCACGCGCGAGTGATAGCACTTCGCCGGTCTCCGTGTCCAAGACCATGATCATCGGATGGGCCCGGGCATCCCACCGGAGACTCACCCGGCTGGCCCCGACGCGTCGAACCTCGGCCGTCTCGGACTGGGCGGCAGCCTGGCCACCGGTCACTGACGTCGCAGCGGCAAGGATCGCGGGCCGGCCGCTTCCGCTCAGGTGGAGACTGGTGAGCCGGGATGCGCGCGCCGCCGGCAGGGGAACTGCGAAGACGAAGTTCTGCTGGTTCCCCGGCGCGTCGGCGATCTCGCTGGGTGCGAAGGAGAGGCTGAAGACCGGGCTGCCATCGGAAGCCCTCCCCTCGAGGGAGTACGGCCCTGCCCGACTGGGGAGGCTGGGGCGGGTGTTGACCTGGAAGGCCGGCTCGAGCACGGGCTCCCCGTTTCGGATATGGCCCCACACGAGAAGGCATGGTTGCACAGCCGTGCTGACTGCGTTGCCCTGCACCATCGGGCTCACGGTACCGAAGTAGTTCAACACGGCGGAGTAAGTGTACTCGCTGATCCACTTCGGATCGCAGTATCCCATGATATCGCTGCTGGTGGGCGGCTCGAGCGTCCCGGTTGACATATCGTAACCGTAACCGCCGGTGGTGCCGTCCGAGCGGGGATAGTTGGGGTCTAGGCCACTTGGCCCGCCGCAGGGCGCATGGTTCCGAGCCCAGTTGTGCCCCAGCTCGTGCGCCGCAACGATGCTGCCGCTGGGGATATAATCCCAGCCCAGTGCGGCGCGGGCGACCTGGGGCGGCAAAGTCGCCGGGTTACTAACGTAGGCAACGCCGGCGACACCGCTGGTATAGGAGACCTTTGCCACGCCGTAGTAATAGCGTGAGCTGGCCTCCTTAGTCCGCAGCAAATCGATCTCCCCCAGGATGGTTCCCCAGGCGCTGTTGCCGTTCTCGCTCTCCAGCGTATCAAACGTTGTCGTGGTATATGGAGCGTGAATGACCGTGTTGTACGCATCGATCGGGTGCATGTCCTTCGTGACCTGCATGAAGCTCGCGGCGTTTCCACTGGTGACGTTACCCGCGACCCTGCGGCCGATCGGAATGCCTTTCTGGGTGATCGGAACGAAGGTGACGTTGAGCGTGGGCATGGTCCGGACAGTAGGGGCCGGCGGCGCAAGGATGTTGTCGGTTTCGCTGCTCTCGGTTACCACGTTGGCAGGGTCAACCTCGGCCTCTATTCTGAATCCCGATAGTATTGTCCCTCCGGGCACTGAGTAGTTCCAGGAGTTGTTCAAGGCGCTTTCGTCCGGGGCCGTCGGGACATATACCAGCCCGGCTGGTGGTGATAGGGTGACCGGCGTAAGCACGCCGAGTGGAGAGTAGATCCGCAGCTGGACTTGCACAGTGCTCGCGAGAGTATTCGGCTGGTCCGCCACCACGAAGACTCGCAGCAAACCATTCCGATTCTGCACCAGAGGAATCGTCCCGGCGTAGTTCTGCGCACTCTGGGTCAGGTACATACCATCGACACACAGGTTCACCAATCCGGAAGCCGTAGGGCTATACGAGACCGTCGCTGGCGCGGTGGCACTCGCCGTGACCGTCACGTTCTGAGTGGCAGGACTCGCGTTAAAAGTGGCGCCGCAGGATACCCCCGTGACGTTCTGAGCATCGACCGTATAGGTGCCGGGGGCAAGGCCGCTCAGCGTCCTGCTGCTGGTCACCGATTGGTTGTAGCTCCCGGGGCCGGTGACGGTCACGAGCGCGTTGCTGCTGGTGCCGAGGCCACTAATGGTGAGCGCAATGTTTCCAGTGGGCGTGGTATAGGTGATGGACGCCGACCCCGGTGAGCCACTCCGCACCACCGTGACTGTCTGACTCGGCGGACTGGCCTGGTATGGCGCGGTTCCTACCGTGACGTCGGACGCGGTCACTGTGTAGACGCCGGGTGCGAGGCCGGTGAACGTCCGGCTGACGGTCAAAGACTGGCTGTACCCGGCAGGACCGCTGACCGACACGGCCGCGGCCGCGCCGCCCGGCAGACCCTGAATCGTGACTGAAAGTGTGCCGCTGCCGCCGGGACCGGTTGGGTCGCCACTGCAGCCCAGTAGAAGCAGCAGCAG
>JAXDMF010000254.1:0-11253 GCA_034666205.1 Gemmatimonadales bacterium | reverse complement strand
GGTATCGGGATCGCCAACGCTCCTCGCCCGGATTTCCGCTAGATCACCGAGGTTCGTTCCTGTGGCTGCCAGACCGACCGCCGCCTCCGTTTCGACCCAGCCCGGCGACACCCGAACCACGCGAACGTTTGCGGACTGACCTCTTTCGACAGGCCTTTGCTGTAATTGGAGAGCGGGGCCTTCGCCGCGACGATCACTCCCGAACCCTGATCGAGCATCATCGGCAGCAGAGCCCGATCGAGCGGCTGCGAACCGCATCGGCCACAGTCCCGCAGCCTTCGGCGGTGGCAATATCCGCCGCTACGAACAGATCGGCAGCCCCCGAATCGCCACCCCGTGTGCGGGCCGTGCTGAGGACCGTCGCGCCGGCTTCGCGCAGCCGCGCCGTCACTGCCTCGCCGATCCCCTTGGTGCCGCCAGTGACGAGCGCTTTGCGGCCGAGGAGCTCGAGAGGGTCGCTCATCAGCGGATCTCCAGTGACACGATCCGGTCGCCTTCGATCTCGAAGATATGGTCGAGGCGCACGGGGCTGTTGGGAAAGTTGCCGGCAACCTTTGTGGTCACGACAGTCTTTCCCTCCCGCTCCACCACTTCGAGCAATTCGACCGTGTGGTGGTATTTCTTTTTGACGTCTCTCATCCATTGCTTAATGCTGGGGACGCCTTCGATGGTCCGGCCTTCGTCTCGGACAACCGCATTATCGGCAAAGTACGCGCCGAGACCCTCCGTGTCGTCTCTGTCTTGGGCAGCGAAATAGCCGGCCAGAAGATGGGTAAGTTCGAGAGACATCGGCTTTTTCTCCTCTCAGGGTTGGTCGAACCGCTCGTCGCGCCGATTGATCTCCCCGGAGAGTGGAGCTATGCTATCCCAATGACAAGAACGCACCAAAAAGTAGGGTACTCACCCGAGAGTAAGCCCAGCGAGTACACGCCCGCCACGGCCGCGAGGGGCGTCGAACAGGCGCTCAAAATTCTGGAAGGCCGCTGGAAGCTGGTGATTCTCTTCCATCTGTTCGGCGGAAGACTGCTGAGGTTTTCGGAGTTGGAGCAGGCGATCCCGGCGATCTCTCAGAAGATGCTGATCCAGCAGCTTCGCCAAATGGAGCGGGACGGGGTCGTCCGCAGAATCGTCCATCATCAGGTGCCCTCGAAGGTCGAATACGGTCTCACCCAATGGGGACAGACGCTGTGCCCGGCGCTTGATGCGCTACTGAAGTGGGCGGCCCTACGTGAAGTGAACGCGGACGCATCCACACGGGCGCTTTCGTCGCCAGTCCCCGCTCAGCCTTAACCGCCCCGCGCTCCCGCCCGATCAACCCAGCGCGTCAACGCTGCAGCCCGAGCCGTGTTCCCCGAGGCATGGTCTAGTCTTCCGGCGCGCCCTAAATTCATCGCACATTGAGCTCGCCTTCTCGAGGTTCTACGCTCTCGCCGTGGGCCCCGCTCCAGCAGCGGGTGTTCCGGTGGCTTTGGCTGGCTGTGCTCGCCAGCAACATCGGTACCTGGATGCAGACCGTCGGTGCGCAGTGGCTGCTGGTCGGGTTGCCCAATGCCGCAACGCTGGTCGCCCTGGTCCAGACCGCCGACACCTTGCCGGATGTGCTGCTCGCCTTTCCCGCCGGTGCGCTGGCCGACGCCTTCGACCGCCGCCGGCTGCTGATCATCCTCCAGCTGGTCCAGGTGGTCATCGGCACCGCGCTCACCGCACTCACGATCAGCGGACACATGAACCCCCCGTTGCTCCTGGCATTCACCTTCGCTCTCGGTGGGGCCTCTGCCATGGCCCTCCCCCCGTACCAGGCGCTCATTCCGGAGCTGGTTCCCCGGGATCAGCTGGCCGCGGCGTCTGCCCTCGGCGGCATCAGCATCAACCTGGCCCGGGCGGTCGGTCCCGCCATCGCGGGCTTGCTCATCGCCCGGGTTGGTGTCGGTGCGGTGTTCGCACTGAACACGGCAACCTTCCTCGTCCTGATTGCCGTTCTGCTGGTGTGGCGCCGCCCGATCGAGGCCGCGGCACAGGAACCCGAGCAGTTTCTCCCCGCGCTCCGGGCCGGCGCACGATACGTCAAATACTCCCCGGTGGTGCGTCGAATTCTCCTGCGATTGGCGCTGTTCGTCGTTCCAGCGACCGCGGTCTGGGCCCTGCTGCCGCTGGTGGCCAAACAACTCCTCGGCCTGGGAGCCGGAGGATACGGTCTACTGCTCGGCGCTCTGGGGGGCGGCGCCGTGGCCGGCGCTTTGGCACTTCCCCGGGTGACTGCGAGACTATCCGCAAACAGGATGCTTACTGTGGCCAGCATCGCCTATGCGGTGGCGATGGGCGTACTCGTCCTGACGCGCCATCCTGTCGTGGCCTTCCTCATTCTCATTCCCGCTGGGGCCGCGTGGGTGGTGGTCATCGCCAACGTGAACGCCATGGTCCAATTGTTTCTGCCGGGGTGGGTTCGCGGGCGAGGCCTGGCCGCATATCAGATCGTCCTGTTCGGCTCCCAGGCGGCGGCGGCCCTCGCCTGGGGTCTCCTTGCGAGCCGAAGCGGCCTGGTCACGACCTTTCTCCTCGCGGCGGGAGTGCTGTTGGCGGGGGCAGCCACGATCATCCGATGGCCGCTGCACGACGTCCGGGGCCTCAACCGCGACGCGACGCGACCCTGGCCGGAGCCGACGCTCGGGATCGATCCGGACCCCGATACCGGTCCCGTGCTGGTGACCAGCACCTATACCGTCGCGGCGAACGTCGAAGAGAGGTTTCTCGAGGCGATGCGCGCGGTGCGCCTCTCCCGATTGCAGACCGGTGCCATCCGCTGGGAGCTCTACCGGGACGGTGCGGTACCGAACCGATTCGTCGAGGCGTACACCGTGCCCTCGTGGGAGGAGCACCTCAGGCAGCACCACGGCCGGCTGACCGGAACCGACGTCGCCATCGAGCAGGAAGCCGACCGTTTGTCGGACCCTCCACCTCAAGTCGCTCACTTCTTCCCAGCCGTCCCGATTTGAGCGAGAAGCGGCATTCACCATCGAGGCTGTACCGGAGCCGCGGCTGGTTGCCCGCCCACCCGCAGGTACTCCGCGAAGTCGTCAGGCAAATCACTCTTTCGGATGGCGGTCATCGCCCTTTCCAGATCGTACTCGACTCGGATAACATCCGCTTCTACCCCGCCTGAGCCGACCTCGAGCAGCACATACCCCGCTCGCCAGTCGCCATCCTTGGGGCGCCCCACGCTACCGGTGTTGACGAAGTGGATGCCGCCCACCTCCCGATGCCATGGGATGTGGGTGTGGCCGAATGCGATCACGTCTCCCGGCTTGGCTCCGGCATGGTTCGCCATCTTGAGGCAGAAATCATCCGGCCGGTCCGCGGTCCAGTACAGGGTGTTTAGGGTTGGAGTGCCGTGGACCAAGACCACTCGCGGGCCGGTCAGGTGCCCACCCTTGGGCAGCAGGTCGATCCGGAAGGGAAGCCCGGCCAAGAAATGCTTGGTACTCGCAGAGACATGCTGCCGGGTCCAGCTGTAGCTGATGTGAGAAAGCTCTTCCTGTCGCGGGTCTTCGTAGCGACAGCCGCAGTGCTTGTAATCGGTCCCAACGGTGGAGTCGTAGTTGCCGGCCACGCCGGCAATCCCGTGACTCTGGATGAGGTCCACCGTCTGGTCCGGCCAGGGGGCATATCCCACGAGGTCGCCCAGATGATAGGTCGCGGCCACGTCCAATCGCGCGCTTATGTCAGCGAGCGCAGCCTCGAGCGCTGGTAGGTTGGCGTGCACGTCCGAGATCAGTGCGTACTTCATACGGATTGTTGCTGCCTCCTACAGCGGCTTGCGGGCGCGAATGAAGGCACCCATCACGCGGCCGGCCACCTCCCGGGCCAGGACCGCGGTGTCGAGTCCGGCGCCCGCGAGAAACGCCTCAGCGTCCTCGAACTCATAGATCCGGGTCGGCTCGATCCCAATTTCTTCGAATCCCGCCTCCCAGAGGCGCTGGTGGTACTCCGGTTCAGTCAGTGCTCCGGCGACGCATCCCACCCACAGCTCCATGCTCCGCCGCACATCGAAGGGCACTTCGCCCCGAATCACCACGTCCGATACAGCAAAACGGCCACCGGGCTTGAGCACCCGGAATGCCTCCGTCAGAACCCGTCCCTTGTCGGTCGAAAGATTGATGACGCAGTTGGAGATGATCACGTCCACCGAGTTGTCCGGAAGCGGAATGGCCTCGATCTCCCCTCTCAGGAACTCCACGTTGTCCACCCCGGCCTTACGCTGATTCTCCCGGGCGAGCGAGAGCATCTCGTCAGTCATGTCGAGGCCATATGCCTTGCCAGCGGGGCCAACCCGCCGGGCCGAGAGCAGAACGTCGATCCCTCCGCCGGAGCCCAGGTCGAGGACTACCTCTCCCGGATTCAGCTCGGCCAGGGCCGTGGGATTCCCGCATCCCAGCGAAGCCAGTACCGCCTTCTCGGGTAGGACCGCGGTCTCGGCCTCGGTGTAGAGGTTGGAGCTGATGGGATCGCCCTCCGACCCGCCGCAGCACGTGGTTGAGCAACAGGACGATTTCGCTCCGTCCGCCACCTCCCGGGCTGCCTGACCGTAGCGCTCACGGACCGTTGCTTTCACGTCCTCGGTGCTCATCGAATCCTCCACAATCAAGATTTGTTGATGAATTGCGGAAAAAAACCGGCTCAGCAGCAACCCTTCTTCCGCTCGGCGGCTGACGGCATCGACGCCAGGCCCTCGATCAGGTCGGCCACCTCGCTCAGTGTCTCGGCATTCATGGTGTAATACATCCAGCGGCCGTCCCGCCGGTCCGTTACCAGGCCAGCGTCCTTCAATACCTTCAAATGGAATGAAAGGCGCGACTGCGCCGCGTCGAGCGCATCGGTCAGGTCGCAGACGCACCGCTCCCCAAAACGAAGCCGCTGGAGGATCGAGAGCCGGGTACCATCCGATAGGGCATGGAATAGATCGGCGGCGCGATCGGTATCACTGCGAGTGCGGGTGGCCATGATTTTATAATATCAACAGTTCTTGATTTGTCAAGAACGATGATGGCCGCCGTACCGCCGTACCCCCGTACCGCCTACATTGAATCCGCCCCGGGACGCCGAGGCCGTTGACACCTGGCACGAAGCCTCGAAAGGAGGTCCCCTTATTTTGGTGGTGGAGGACGATCAGCTCACAAGGGAGCTCCTTGCAAACCAACTCGCCGATGCCGGCTACCGGCGCAATGGACTGGGCCGTGAAGCCGCTCAACCGAAGCGACTTTCTTGCCGCGGTTCGAAGGGTGTTCGCCCGCACCGGCAGCAAGGCCGCCCCGACGGTGCTGGTGGTCGGTGACGAGCCCCCAACGGTGGAGCTGCTCACGGATATGCTCGGCTCGCAGGGATACCGGGTGCTGTCTGCGCCTGATGGCCGGCGAGGCATCGAGGTGGCGCGAGCCGAACGGCCCGACCTTATCGTGTTGGATCTTCTGATGCCGGAAACAACCGGCTTCGAGGTTGTCCGCGAGCTTCGGATGCATCCGGAGTCTCGCGAGATTCCTATTCTCATCTTCACGGTCAAGGATCTGAGCCCCGAGGAACACGAGCGACTACGGGGCTGCGTCCAGGCCATCGTCACCAAAGGCGCGACCGGTGATCTGCTGCGCGAGCTGGCGCGGGTGCGCCCGGCCCACCGAGAAAAATGACTCCTCAACGCTGGGCCCGCCTCCTTCCTAAGGATGACCGTGGCTATGCCGCGCACTACATCGGGCAATGGTTCCGGGTAGTGACGAGCCCGAACCCTGATGTACCCCTCGATCCGGACCACATCTGGCTCGACCTGGCCGGAAAGGCAGAGCGGGTGCCCAGCCAGCACTTTGAGATCGTGGAGCGGGCGAAGCCGCGGATCCTCGTAGTGGACGACGACCCCGGCATTCGTCGGACACTCGAAATCGCGCTGAGCAACGCGGGATATGAGGTCTTCCAGGCTCAAGACGGAGAAGAGGCCACCCGGATCTGGCACGAGCAAGGCCCCGATCTGCTCATCACCGACATCCATATGCCGAAGAAGAGCGGCCTTCTGCTGATCGAGGAGCTTCAGGCCTCCAGCACCTCCACCCGCGTCATCGCCATGACCGACGGTGGGCCCGCCAGGGATTTCAACCTGCTCGGTCTTGCGGGCCTACTGGGTGCGGTTCGGGCTGTCGCCAAGCCGTTCACCCTCGACGAAATGGTAAAGGCCGTAGATAAGGAGCTCAGCCGGTGAGCGGGCGGTAGATGAAGCGGCGGTAGGTTAGCTTCCAGGCGATCCACTCTTATGGAGCGGCGATGGAAACCGAGGAATCGCTGGACGAGTCCAGCAGCGAAATCGAAGCGACCGACACTTCCAAAGGCCCCGGCGGCTTCGCAGCCGGCCTTCTATTCGGCGTCGTTCTGGGCGCTGGCCTTGCGCTGCTGTTCGCGCCGGAACAGGGGCAGAAGACCCGGGGACGTCTGCAGCGGGGCATGCGGTCGCTGGGGGAGGAGGCGCGGGAAGGGATCGACCGGGCAGGGGCCCGCACCCGGAAGGAGCTGCTACGCCAAAAGCGCCGCCTGCGCGCCGAGCTCGAGCGAGTCAGAGAGCGGGCCAAGGAAGCGCTGGACTGAACTATCGCTTGTCCAGTCGCCGCCGCAGCGCCTCACCCTGGCGCTGGTAGACCGAGTCCATGACTTCGCGGTCGGGCAAGGAATCGACCAGATGGAGCTGGGTCTTGGCGTCGGCCACCCGCTTACGCTCGGCGTAAATCTCGGCCAGCTCCAGATGGTGGTAGATGCGACCGGGATCCAGCTGCACCGCTTTTTCCATATTGTAGATCGCCTTCCCCCAGGACGCCTGGTTGAAGATACCCGCGCCCAAAAAGCTCTTCGCAAAGAAGCGGCCCAATCCGGAGATCCGCATGATCTCCGCATTCCACCGGCCCAGGATGTGATAGGCGCCATCGTGCCGTGGGTTCAACGCGATGGTGCGGAGCGCTTCGCTCCGGATGATGGCGGCGCGGCGAATCCTTGCCTTCCGGCCCATGGTGAGCGAAGTCCGGCCGATCGAGGCGGCCAAGGCGAAGTGCCCATCGGCCCCGGCGGGATTGGAGGCCACGGCTCGCCCGGCGTAGCGCTCGGCCCGCTGGTACAAGGAGTCGCGCTCGGGATTCTTGCCCGTGTCCCCCAACTGCTCCCCGAGGGTGAGCAGGGTAATGGCCCCGCGCCAATTGGCTTCGTAGTTGGTTGAATCCTGACTCAGTGCGGCATCATAGTGCTGAAGAGCGGTCTTGAGATCGTGCGCCTCCTCCGCGGCGATGCCGAGGGCGACATGATCGGCCGCCTGTTGGGCCGGTAGTCTCACCGGATTGAGCGCTGCCAGGTAGAGCACAAGCCATCCGAATGCGCGCTTGGTCACGAAGTATCCACTCCTCGGGATAGATGCGAATGGTTATTCCGTCACTAATCCAGCACAAGCGCGATGGCGGAGCGCTCCGGTCCGCGGAATGGACGGCGCTGATCGAGGGCTATACCGCCGGCCGGGTGCCGGATTACCAGATGTCGGCGCTGCTGATGGCCGTGGTCTGGCGTGGCCTGAGCGCCGAGGAGCTGGCGGCGCTCACCGATGCCATGCTTCAATCCGGCGACCGCCTTCGCTTCGATGGCTTCGAGCGTCCGCGGGCAGACAAGCACTCGACGGGAGGCATCGGCGACAAGGTTTCGCTCCTGCTGGCCCCCATGGTGGCGAGCTGTGGCGTGGCGGTGCCCATGATGTCGGGGCGTGGTCTGGGGCACACCGGGGGCACCCTCGACAAGCTCGAGTCGATTCCCGGATTCCGTACTGCCCTCACGCTGAGAGAGGCCAAGGCCCAGGTCGAGCGGATCGGCTGCGCGATGCTGGGGCAGACCCCGGAGATCGCGCCGGCCGACAAGCGGCTGTACGCGCTCCGCGACGTTACCGGCACCGTGGAATCCATCCCCTTGATCGCGGCGAGCATCATGTCCAAGAAGCTGGCCGAGGGGCTGAATGGCCTGGTGCTCGACGTGAAGACCGGAAGCGGGGCGTTTCTGCCGGACGAGGCCCAGGCAATCGAGTTGGCGCGCACCATGATCGGGTTGGGCGAGGTCCGGGGATGCCCGACCGTGGCGCTGCTCACTGCGATGGACCGGCCCCTGGGGAGATCGTGTGGCAACGCACTGGAGGTCGAAGAGGCGATCGATGGCCTGCGGGGCGATGGACCGGCCGATCTGATGGAGGTGACCTACGCGCTTGCGGTCGAAATGCTTCTGCTGGTTGGTGCCGCGGCCGATGCTGCGGACGCCCGGCGCCGATTGGAGAAGAGCGTGAGCTCCGGCCGGGCACTGGAGACTCTGGGCAGCATTATCGAAGCCCAGGGAGGTGATCCCAAGGTGCTCGATGATCCGGCGCTGCTGCCTCAGGCGGCGGAGGTCGAGGTTTTCCGCGCTCCGCGCGACGGAGTGGTTGCCCAAATCGAGCCTCGCCGGATTGGCCGCGCCATTCTGGAGCTGGGAGGCGGGCGGCGAACCATCGAGGAAGAGATCGATCCATCGGTGGGATTCGTGATCCCTGCCAAGCCCGGCGATCGGGTCAAGGCCGGAGAGCCCCTGGCCTCGGTCTTTGCCCGGAACCGCGACGGCATCGAGACCGCCTTCCAGGCGTTGCGGGAGGCAATCGTCATTGGGGACGAGGGCTCGTTGACAACATTGATCACCCACCGGGTCACCGGCTCCGGCATCGAGCGCCTGGCGTAGGGGGAACCATGCCGATCATCAGCGGACCGTTCGGAACCCTGCTCATCGCCTTTGTGGCGATCGTCGCGCTGGTCCTCTGGCTGCGACGAGACCGGAGCTACCCCGGTCCCCGGCGTCTCTCCGAGGATGACGAGATCGATCGGGAGGAGCTGGAGGAGGCCGAACGGGAGGTGCGGGACCTGGAGACGCAACATCGACCGGAGGACGGTTTCATGGGAGATGAATGGGGCCCGGGGGCGGGGCGTCCAAGGCCCCCGGAGCGGCTCTAGACGTCCAGATTGCTCACGTATTTCGCGTTCCGCTCGATGAACTGGCGCCGCGGCTCCACCTCATCGCCCATGAGCTCGTCGAAGAGCTTCGATGCCTCGACCGCATCTTCCATGGTCACCCGGAGGATCGTCCGGGTGGCTGGGTCCATGGTCGTGCGCCAGAGCTGGTCGGGGTTCATCTCTCCCAGGCCCTTATAGCGCTGGATCGAGACCGTGCCTTTGCCCTCGCCGTCCGCGAGCCGCTTGGTGTACTCATCACGCTCCGACTCGGTATAGGCGTAGTACTCGTCCTTCCCCTTGGCCACCCGGTAGAGTGGTGGCTGCGCGATGTAGACGTAGCCGGCATCGACCAGCTCCTGCATCTGGCGGAAGAAAAAGGTGAGGAGCAGCGTGCGAATATGGGCGCCGTCCACATCGGCGTCGGTCATGAGAATGATCTTGTGGTACCGCGCATCCGCGAGGGTGAAGTCCTCCCGCACACCGGTCCCGATGGCGGTGATCATCGCCCGGATTTCCTCGTTGCCCAGAATCTTGTCGATCCGGGCCCGCTCGACGTTGAGGATCTTGCCGCGGAGCGGCAGGATTGCCTGGAATGAGCGATCGCGTCCCTGCTTGGCGCTGCCACCGGCGGAGTCGCCTTCGACCAGATAGATCTCGCTCACCGCGGGGTCATCGATCGAGCAGTCGGCCAGCTTCCCGGGAAGCACCATGTTCTCCAGCCCGGACTTCTTGCGCACCAGGTCGCGCGCCTTCCGCGCGGCTTCCCGGGCCCGGGCCGCGCTCACCGCCTTCTCGATGATGTTCCGGGCCACCGGCGGATGCTCGTCGAGGTAGTTGCCGAGATGTTCGTTGACCACCGCCTTGACGATCCCCTCGACCTCCGAGTTGCCCAGCTTGGTCTTGGTCTGCCCCTCGAACTGCGGCTCCCGCACCTTGATGTGCAGCACGCAGGTCAGCCCTTCCCGGATATCCTCGCCCGAGAGGGTGAACCCTTCCTTCTTCATGAACTCCCGCTTCTTGGCCACGTCGTTGATGGTCCGGGTCAGGGCCGACTTGAAGCCGGTCAGATGGGTGCCGCCCTCGTGGGTGTTGATGTTGTTCACGAAGGTGAAGGTGTTCTCGTTGTACCCATCCTCGTACTGCAGGGCGACGTCCACGTCCACGTCGTCCTTGACCGCGGTGAAGGCGATCGGCTTCGGGTGCAGCGGCTTCTTGTTGCGATTGAGCCACTGGACGAACTCAACCAGGCCGCCCTTGGCCAGGAACGTCTCCGACTTGGCCGGCTGCTCCCGCTCGTCCTTGATGCTGATCGACACGCCGCGGTTGAGGAATGCGAGCTGCCGCAATCGGTCGGCCAGGGTGGTGTAGTGGAACTCGAGGACGGTGAAGATCTCCGGGTCCGGCTTGAACCGCACCGTCGTGCCCCGTCCCTTGGCCTTGCCGAGCACCGTGAGCTTCTTCACTGTCTTGCCCCGAACGAAGGCCATGTGGTGGCGCTGGCCGTCGCGGTCGACGATGACCTCGAGCCGTTCGCTCAAGGCGTTGACCACCGAGACGCCGACCCCGTGCAAGCCGCCCGACACCTTGTAGCTGTTCTTGTCGAACTTGCCGCCGGCGTGCAGCACGGTAAGCGCCACTTCCACCGCCGGCTTCTTCTCGCCCGCGTGCATGTCCACCGGGATCCCGCGGCCATTGTCAGTGACGGTGATGGAGTTGTCGGCGTGGATAGTCACGCTGATGACGTCGCAGTGGCCGGCCAGGGCCTCGTCGATCGAATTGTCCACCACCTCATAGACCAGGTGGTGCAAGCCGTTCTCGCTAGTGGACCCGATATACATGCCGGGCCGCCGGCGGACCGCGTCCAGACCCTTGAGGACCTGAATGGACTCCGCTTTGTACTCCAGATTGCCGTCCAGGACGGCGGTCGGTTCTTTGGCCATGTCCCCTTTGTAGGTTAGGGCTGGGTCCGATCCAGCGGACCGGGTACCCAGCGGATCTGCTTCACTCGTCCAGAACGGCCGGCGTTGAGCCGGGCCAGAATCCTGGGCGACATCAAACTCAGCTCATTGGCCCATGCCGCGGTGGCCACGCGAACCCGGAGCATCCCGTCGGGGGTAATCGAGTCGGGCTCGGTGACCCTGGCGATCTGCGGCCCCACCAGCTCCGCCCATTCCTCGATGATTCCCGCCTGCTGCACTCGCTTGGTCAGCCCCGCCTGCTTGAA
>JAXDMF010000253.1:0-5350 GCA_034666205.1 Gemmatimonadales bacterium | reverse complement strand
ACTGCGTGGTTGAGGGGTTACCGATTGGCTTTGGCTTCACGTTTTTCGGCAACACCTACACGACATTCAGCATCTCCAGCAACGGCTTCATCGGGTTCACCCCGCCCGGCATTGTCCACGGCTGCTGTTACGGGCGGCCTATCCCGACTGCTGACGACGTCAACAACATCATCGCCGCAGCCTGGACCGATCTTTACCCGGCCGGCGGCGGTGGGGTGTTCTATGAGACTCGCGGGAGGGCACCGAACCGGTACTTAGTGATCGCATATCAAGACGTGCCCTGGTGCTGCAGCGCGGGCACCAACCGCGTAACCACACAGATCATCCTATACGAAGGCACTAACGCCATCGAGATCCATACCACCAACCAGCCGGCGGGGCATACGTACACCCAGGGAGTGGAAAACGCGAGTGGCACCCAGGCGGCGTTCCTCCCGGGCCGGGTGGCGGCCAACTATGAGCTGGCAAACGACGGCGTGCGGTTTACCACCGTGCTGGGCTCCTGGATGGCGCGGGCTCCGCTCCCGTCGGCGCGCCGGGGCCCCGCCATCGCGGTCGCCAACGGCCTCCTCTACACGATCGGCGGTCTTAACAGCGCGGACGCGGCGCTGAGCAGTGTGGTCGCCTATAACCCGAGCACCAACGCCTGGAGCGCCAAGGCCTCCATGCCCGGCGCCCGCCAAGGCGGCAACGGGTCGGCGATGATCAGCGGCAAGCTCTACGTAGCCGGCGGCTACGACGCCAGCCGGACGCTCACCCGCACGCTCTACGCGTACAACGTGAGCTCTAACACGTGGAGCAGGAGGGCCGACATGCCGGTGGTGAGCGCCTGCGGCGGCTCCGCCATGATCAGCGGCAAGCTCTACGTCTTCACCGGCTGCAGGCTCTCGAGCACCGGTGCACCGATCGCAGCGGGTTCGCTGCACCGCTATGACCCGAGCACCAACATGTGGAGCACGCTCCGCTCGGCTCCCTCAATGCACGTCCAACCGGCCGTCGGAGTGATCAGCGGCAAGCTCTATGTGGTCGGCGGGAACAACGGGGCCGGCGCGCAGGTCCGTCGTCTCGACGTCTACGACCCGGCGACGAACAGCTGGTCCACGAAGCTGGGCATGCCGACCGCGCGAGTTGCCGCAGTCGCAGCGGTGGTCGGGGGCAGGCTCCACGTGATAGGCGGGCGGAACGGCGATACCTACCTGAAGACGGTCGAGGCCTATGACCCCGTCACCGACACATGGTCGGTGCGGGCGGCCATGCCCACGGCCCGCGCGGGACTCGGGGTAGGCATGATCAGCAGTCTGGTCTACGCCGTCGGGGGGAGGCGCAGCACGGGCGTGCTCACGACGAACGAGCGCTACACGCCGTAGCACCCGCACGAAATCCAGCGGGAATGGGCTGAGCGTTAGCGCAAGTCTATCGCTCAGCCCTCTGCCCTCTATACCACAACCACTGATGGCGGAGACGGCCGGGCATGATGCCTACGACCTGGCTGCAAATACCTGGGACGGCCGAGGGAACACCGGAGCCTTGGGCACCTGTCGAGTAGGCCTACCTGCCACCGGCGTGGGCTCAGCAAGCTCATGCGTCAGTACCAGGTTCTCTTGTATACTGCCGAACTCGAAGTCACTCAGGAGGCGATCGAAACGGGTCGTCGTGAGGTGCAGGTTGGTGTAGTGGCGGATCTGCTTGAACCGGGGAAGATGCATCCGGGGTTGACCGGGATCGAACTCCCATGGGTGCACGTAAAACACGACGGGCCGTCCCTCGGAGTTGCATCGCTGCATGAGGTGTCGGGTAACGGCATAGGGAAAGATTCTGAAGTAGCCACCGCCGCTACAGGGGACCCGGCCGCCCAGGACCTGGGCGCAGCTCAGCGGAAGCTCGATGATCGCGTCCGTGGCCCGATAGGCCGCGAGGGGAGCGTGACGGATACCATAGTCAGGGTGGAATCCGAACGGGAACACCGAGGAATCGTATTGGATTCCGTGCCTGGCCATGATCTCATAAGACCAGAGCGTGCGCCGGGTGACGCTGAACGATGGTGCTCGAAACCCGGTTACCCGCTGCCCCGAGGTCTGGCGCAGGATTGCCAGGGTGTTGGTGAGCTCGGCGTCGAGCTCGCCGGGGGTCATGGAGCTCAGCAGTCGGTGGGAATAGCCATGGCATGCGATCTCGTGTCCTTCTCCAGCAATATCGCGGACCAGCTGCGGCAGCCGCTCGGCCAACCAGCCAAGCACGAAAAACGTCGCCTTGGTACGGTGCTTGTCGAGCAGCTGGAGAATCCGTGCGGTGTTGCTCTTGACCCGCAGCTCCAGGAGGTCCCACTGACGATATGAGATCACCTGGGTCAGGTTGTGAACCTGGAACCAGTCCTCCACGTCTACGGACATCATGTTGATCATGGAGCTACTCACGAGAATCGGAGCGGCGCGCGTCGACGCAGTACAGCTGGCCGATCTCGCTGATCGAGCTGATGGTGAATCCGGCGCTCTCGAGGAGATGGCGGACGGCATTCCGCCGGTAGAAATAGACCGGGCAACCGAGCACTGATAGACGGGCCTTCCGAACGGGGGCTCGCCACGTGTCGGCCCGGGGCCAGGCAGAGAGAAACCGGTGCTCAGACAGGCGCCGAATTCTGGCAAGGCGTGACCTGGGATCTTCTACATAGTCCCAGAAGCCGATCGCGATCACCAGATCGAAGCGTTCCTCGGTGCTCCAGTGCTCCACATCGGCCAGAACGAATTTGCAGTGTGCCGCTACGCCGCTCGCGGCGACGTGCTGGCTTGCCAGACGAAGCATTTCCGGCGCGACGTCGACGCCCACCACGCGCTTGGCTCCGCGCTTTGCGAGCTCGGCGACGAAGCGGCCCGATCCGCAGCCGATGTCGCAGATTCGCGAATCCCGGACGCTGCCAGCCGTTTCCATGACCCAATCGAAACGCTCGAACATGTCGTGCCGGAGCCACCCGTCCAGCGCTCTCGCAAGGGGACTCTTACGTCCCGAATAGATTGCATCGAACTTGCCGGCGACGTCATTCCAGTAGGTCGCGACTTTCTGAGCGGTGTCCTGGGTCATAGGACTTTCCTGTCAAGACAGAGGTTCAGGGCGCGGCAGAACCCGTCTACGGACCCGGTAACTCTGCGCCGGCACCATCAAGCGGGAGTCAAGTCCGATGGCGGCTCCCGACGCGGGGGCTCCGGCTTGTTCGGAAGTACCTGTCAGGCAATGGGTTCCGGTTGCTTGCTGGGACACAAACGGGGTAGGAGATCGAGGGTCCGACATTGCGCCCCAGTCCGCCGATCTTCAATATTCAGCAGCACCCTGCCCATCTCAGAAACGGCGCGATGGCAACGACTTTCACCTGTCTCGGCTGCGGCGGCGACCTCGAGCCCGGGAACCGCTTCTGCTCGACCTGCGGGGTCGGGGTGCTCTCCTGTGCGACTTGCGGGCAGCCTCTCCTGGAGGACGATGGGTTCTGCCCCAGTTGCGGCACCGCTGCCGATGCCACCGCCAGTCTCGACCCCAACGCGTCCCAGGAGCCCGACCTAGGCTCCTGGGGCGAAGTGGTCCAGCGCCTTCGGCGTGCCACTCTCGGCGAGTTCGAGATCGGACGCGAGCTCGGCCGAGGGGCCATGGCAGCGGTCTTCCTGGCACATGAGATCTCGCTCGACCGAAAGGTCGCGATCAAAGTCATGTCGCCCGGCCTGCTCATGGATGAAGGGATGGCCGAGCGATTCAAACGTGAAGCCATCACCATCGCGCACCTGAATCACCCCAACATCGTTTCCGTGCACTCGGTGCGGCAGGCAGCGGGGCTGCACTTCTTCGTGATGCGGTACATCAACGGCCGAGCGCTCGAGCAGGTAATCCAGCAGGCCGGCAGGCTGCCGATTCCGATCGTCCGCTCGATTCTGTTCCAGGTGGGATCGGCACTCACGTATGCGCACCGCTCTGGCGTCGTCCATCGCGACATCAAGCCCGCCAATATCCTGATCGATGAGGACGGGAGCGCTGTCGTCACCGATTTCGGCATCGCCAAGGTGGCCCAGCTGCCCAGTGAAACGAACCCCGGTGCGCTGGTCGGTACGCCCGCGTATATGAGCCCCGAGCAGTGCAGCGGCGCAGAGGTCTCCGGGGCGTCGGACCAATACGCGCTCGGCGCGGTCGCTTATGAGATGATCACCGGCGTGTCTCCCTTCACCGGATCGACCCTGACGGTCATGCAGGCTCACCTCGAGCAGTCACCGCAACTGATCCAGGAGCGGTGTGGGGACTGTCCGCCCGAGCTGGAAGGGGCGGTGCTCCGCATGTTAGAGAAGGATCCAGCGGCGCGTTGGCCCAGCATCGCTCAAGCGAAGGCGGCACTTGGCGCAACGCCACTCGGGGAGGATGACCCGCTGCTGGCCGAGCTCTGCCGGCTCGCCACCCCCGACTGGACCACTTCCCTCCCGGGCCGCCCCACGCGGACGACCCCTCGCACGAGATCGCTGCGGCCCCCGACGCCCGCCGGATTGGTGCGGTCTATCTCCATTCTCCCGCCACCGGCTGCCCTCGAGACGGGTGACAGCTTCATGTTGGTGGCCCTGCTGCGGGGCGAGCGTGGCACGCTGCTGCCCGGGCGGGCGCTACAATGGGCCACCGATACCCCCGAGGTTCTCCGCGTCGATGGCTCGAGAGCGGTGGCTACCGCTGTGGCTCCAGGCTCCGCTCGGCTCACCGCTACCTGTGAGGGAGTCCGAGCGCGGCTCCAGGTGCAAGTCGCTCCGCTGATCGCGGACGAGGCCGACGTGCAGCCAATCGCGCGGGTCACGGCCATCCAGATCTCGGCCCCACCGAAATCGGTGAAAGCGGGCGACTCTTTTGCCCTGACCGCCACCCCGCTGGACTACCGGGGTGGCTTTCTCCTGGGCCATACGGTGCAGTGGAGCACGAGTGATGTAGGCGTGGCGGTCGTCACGGCGAGCGGCTGGGTAGCAACGTTGGGCCGGGGACCGGTTGTGCTGCAAGCCACCTGCGAGGGGGCCAGCGCTTCGGTCAGCATCAACGTCGAGGAGGCAGCTCCCGCCCCGAAGCGCGCCAGACCACGCCCACCCAAACCGCGAACCTTCGAGCCCGCGGTGGAGGAGCATCGTCCGATCAGACGCCGGCGGGTGTCGCGCTCACGCCAGCGCCGGTTCCTGGCCGCGGCGGTGGGCGTCCTTCTTCTGACACCGGTGCTTTGGCTCTACGCCGGGTTGCGAGACGTCGTGGTGCCGACTCGCTTCAGGCTGTCCCCCACGGTCCACCCTGTGGATGTAGGGGCCGCCCCCGCCGAACCCGTAGCGGCCATTCTCAGGGGTGCGCCCGCCTC
>JAXDMF010000252.1:0-9829 GCA_034666205.1 Gemmatimonadales bacterium | reverse complement strand
GTCCGGCTGGAGCACGAACTTGTTCGTGTAAGTGATCCCCCGCCACACGTAGCTGCTAAAAGCGCCGAGGTCCGCACCGACTGTGACCTGCGCGTGGCCCGGCGTCGCGTACGCCAGTGTGCCGGTGACGAAGAACGCTGCTACGACAAGGTTCGCTCGCTGCATGATGTCTCCAGTGGCAAGGGAAAAGGGACGATCGACATCAAACACAACGGCCCGCCTGAACGAAAAGCGGGCCGGGGACTCCCTCAGGAGCAAGGATGCACCGCCCGCCTCCTATGTAAAGGCGTCACAATTTGCGAGTCGATTCCAATTAGGCAGGGTGGAGAGGAGCATGCGCAAATGTACCGGGGCAGAAGCGACCGTCAAGGTGGACGGATAAGGTCAGGAGGCACGGACCCGCTCGCCCTTGGGATCGTACAGCGGCTCCCGCATCACAACCCCAGCCACCCATCGGCCGAAAATGTCCACCTCCACTGGCGTTCCCGGGGCGGACTGCCCCTCGGGAAGGTACGCGTACGCAATCGAGCGCTGCACGGTGTAGCCGTAGCCGCCACTGGTGACCCGGCCTACAATGACTCCGGCGATGCGGACGGGCTCGTTGCCCAGGGCCACCGCCTGCGGATCGGACAGTGTGACGCAGGAGAGCCGCCGCGTCCTCCCGCGCGCGCGGGCCTCGACCAGGGCGTCGCGACCCAGGAACCCCCCCGGCTTGTCTATCCGGACTGCGAAGCCGAGGCCCGCCTCCAACGGATTTGTGTCGGGAGTGATGTCGGCACCCCAGGCTCGATACCCTTTCTCGAGCCTGAGGCTTTCGATGGCCCGATACCCCCCGCTCACCAGGTCGTGCGGCCGGCCGGCAGCCCAGAGCGCCTCCCAAAGTGAGAGCCCGTATTCGGTCGGGCAATACAACTCCCATCCCAACTCGCCCACGTAAGTCACCCGCAGCGCCTCGACCGGCGCGTTAGCCACCGCAATCGACTGGCGTGTGAGGTAGGGGAACGCCGCGTTGGATAGGTCCGCCGGGGAGACCGACTGGAGAATGTCTCGCGCCCGCGGGCCCCACAGCGCAAAACAGGCGTAGCCGGAGGTCAGGTCGCTGACCTGCACGTCGCCCGCCTCCGGCAGATGGGACCGCAGCCAGGCAATGTCGTGGGTGCCGAAGGCAGTTCCGGTCACGATCCAGAACCGATCCGGCGCGGCGCGGCTTACGGTGACGTCGGCCTCGATGCCGCCGCGGCGGTTGAGCATCTGCGTGTAAGTCACAGCGCCGACCGGGCCCGCCACCTCGTTGGCACAGAGCGACTCGAGAAACCGCGCCGCACCGGATCCCGCCACCTCGATCTTGGCGAAGGACGTCTCGTCGAACAGCCCCGCCGCGGTTCGCGTGGCCCGATGCTCGGCACCGGTGGCCGGGGACCACAGGCGGCCGGCCCAGCCGTCCGGGCGAGTGGCGCCCTCCCCGCTCGCCGCGTTGGCCTCGTAGTAGTTCACCCGCTCCCATCCCGCCTTCTCGCCGAATGCGGCCCCATGCTCGGCGTGCCACCGATACACCGGCGAGACCCGGAGCGGACGTCCCGCCTGGCGCTCGAGTCCCGGATAGGCGATCGAGTAATAGGTCTCGTAGACCTCGTTGGCTCGCGCCAGGGTGTAGCCGGGCGAGGAGAAGTGGCCGCCAAAGCGGCGGATGTCCATGCTCCACAGGTCGGTTTGCGGCTCGCTGCTCGTGATCCAATCCGCCATGACCTTGCCGACCCCGCCGGCACCCGCGACCCCATGCGCGCAGAAGCCGGCGGCAACGTAGAACCCGCGGACGGTGGTCTCTCCCAGGCAGAATTCGCCATCGGGCGTGAATGCTTCCGGGCCGTTGATCAGCTTCTCGAAGCCCACGGTTCGGAGAGCCGGCACTCGGCGCCGGGCGCTCTCGAGCAGCGGCGCGAAGCGCTTCCAGTCGGGTTCCACCAGCTGGAAGTTGAAATCGGCGGGAATCCGGTCGAGCCCGCCGGGCGCCAGCGCCCATGGCGTCGAGTCGGCGTGATAGCCTCCCATGGCTAGCCCATTCCGCTCCGGGCGGACATAGATCAGCCCGTCGAGATCGCGCAGGGTGGGCAGGCGCTCACCCGGATCGTTCGAGCCCATGAACTGGTCGGTAACGACGTACTGGTGCAGCAGCGGCACCACCGGAATTCGCACACCGACGAGCCGGCCGATCTCCGCGGCGTAGATCCCCCCGGCGTTCACCACGGTTTCCGTCACGATGTCGCCCTGCGTGGTCCGGACCCGGCGGACTCGTCCCTGCTCGAGATCGATCGCGATCACCCGTTGCCCGGTCAGCAGGCGGGCCCCGCGCCGGGCGGCCCCGTCGGCGAGCGCCCGGCACAGTCGGGATGGATCGATATAGCCGTCGGAGGGGAGGAACGAGGCGCCCCGCACTCCATCCAGGTTGAGCAGCGGGAACAACCGTGCGGCTTCCTGGGCGGAGATCAGTTCGAGCGGCAGTCCGAAGGTCCGAGCCCACGCCGCCTGGCGCTGGAGCTCTTCCATGCGCTCCTGGCTGGCCGCCAGGCGGAGGCCACCGGTTTCCTTCCAGCCGGGAGGTTCGGCCGCGTCTCGTTCCAACTGCCGATAGAGCGCCACGCTGTCCATCATCATCCGGGTCAGGGTGAGCGAGGCCCGGAGCTGCCCTACGAAGCCGGCGGAGTGGAAGGTGGAGCCGCTGGTGAGATCGGCGCGCTCCAACAGCACGACGTCACGCCACTCCCCCCCGTGCTCGGTGAGATGATAGGCGATGCTGGCGCCGGCAAGGCCGCCCCCGATGATGACGCAGCGGGCTTGTGCCGGCCATTCAGCTGGCACCGGCTTGCCTCAGCCAAACGGGGTAGCGGGGATCGGCTGCGCTCTCCTGGAGGCGGGCGAAGTGCTTGGCGGCGTACGCGGCGTAGTCGAACTCGATCCTGGAAACGGCGATCTGGACCACGCCCCACATCGCCTCGCGGAAATCGGACATGATCCGCATCAGCCGGAGACAGGCCATGCGCCGATCGGTGCAGGGCGCGCCGAAATAGCGCTCGAGCAACAGGTGGTCGTCTGCTTCCCGGAGATCGTTGTTGATGGAGAGATTGCCCAAGTCGAAATACCGGTCGCCCATCCCGGCATACTCCCAGTCCACGATCCGCACCCGGGCGCCGTCGTGAATAAAGTTGGCGTTCAGCAGGTCGTTGTGGCAGGGAACCGGGAGATGCTCTTCGCCCTGGAGGGCTGCCTCAATCTCCGCCGACACGCGACTCGCATCGGTGAACTCCCGCGGCACCGACACGCGGTGCGCTGCGGCGGTGCGGGCGTAGGCCTGCACCACCCGATAGGGACTGAACGTTCCAGGGATCGGTGGCCCATCGTGCACGGTCCGGACCGCTTGCGCCACCGCCGCCATTGTGCCGGGATCGCGCAGTTCCTCCGGAGCAATCCGTCGTCCCGGAATGAAGCGGGTGACGAGCGACGCTTCAGCCGACAGAAAAGCGGCTACCTCCGGCCCCACGCCGAGGCGCGCGGCCACGAGCGACGCCGCGTGTTCGCCGGCACGGTCGATTTCCAGCAGGGTCGTTTCGGGACTGGTGACCCGGAGGACGTAGTCTGCCCCGCCGAGAGTCACCCGGTAGTTCCGGTTGGTAATTCCGCCGGGCAGTGGCTGGGGCTCGCCCTCGAGCGCACCCAACAGCGGCACCAGCAGCTCGAGTATTGAGTCCAGGGACTCAACCACGGCCGACGAACGCTTTCCGCTGGGGACGGCCGCCGGCCGCGAAGAACGGCAGCAGCCATTGCACCACCTTGGGCTTCCCAAAGATCACTCCATACACCGCGGCACGCGGAGAGCGTGGCCTCCGATATGTCTCAACCCAGCTGCCGCCGGCCTCCGTCACCAGGAGCTCGGTGGCGGCGATGTCCCACAGGCGGACGCCGTAGTCCACCATGGCGCCTACGGCGCCCTCGGCGGCGAGGGTATGGCCCAGACAGTCCGCGTACGAGCGGACCAAAGGATGCGTCCGCTGCAGCCGGTCGAACCGGGCCGCCTGGCCGCAGCGAGCGAACCGGTAGCGCTCAGCGGTCGCGATCACTTCACGCTCCAAAGCTTCGCCCCGGCCCAGATCATGGAGCCGGATGCGGCGCCCGTTCCGGAACGCTCCCAGCCCGAGGCCCGCCGTGTAGCGGAGGTCGAGCGCCGGCTGGTCGATGGCGCTGGCGACGGGCCGCCCCCGATAGTGGAGGGCGATGAGGGTTCCGAAGAAGGGAATCCCGTGGGTGAAGCTCAGTGTGCCGTCGATCGGATCCAGGATCCACTGGAACGGTGAGTCGAGCCGGAGCGGTGGGAATTCCTCGCCCACAATCCCGTGGCCCGGGAACGCTCGGGCGATGGCGCGCCGGAGGGCCCGCTCGATCGCCAGGTCGGCGTCCGTCACGTAGCTCTGGTCGGCCTTGAGCCGTTTCGTCACCCTGCGGGCCAGGTGGCGGCGCAGCGTGCGCCGGGCCAGCGCGGCGAGGCGGCCTACGGCCGAGTGAAAGCGACGGCGCTGGGCCAAAGACAGTGGAGCCGGGTCGGGCAGGGCGCACCTCCGAAAGGAGGAAACGGGTGGGGCGGTTCCTATGATACTCCCCGCTGGAGCGCCGGGGAGGGGGCCGGCTGCTCTGGACAGGAGGTCCGAGACCCCGTAGGCTATCCTGCCGTACTCACCCTTTTGTTTTCCGCAACGACATCTCACTAGCCTGTGGAGGGTGTCGAATGGCCCCCAGCCCTGGATTGCATGCGGACGCCGATCGCGACGCGGCCGATCTCGCCAAGTTCGGCTACAAGCAGGAACTCAAGCGAGCCCTCGGAACCTTCAGCTCGTTCGCGGTGGCTTTTAGTTACATCTCGCCTTCCACAGGCATCTTCACGCTGTATGCACTGGGGCTGGGGTTCATCGGGCCGGCCTTCTTCTGGACCTGGCCGCTGGTGTTCCTCGGCCAGCTCATCGTAGCGCTGAATTTCGCCGAGCTGTCGAGCCACTTTCCGGTAGCCGGGTCGGTGTTCCAGTGGACCAAGTACCTGGCGGGTCGAACCTACGCCTGGTTCACCGGGTGGATCTATCTCGCGGCGGGCGTCCTCACCGTGACGGCGGTAGTGGTGACGCTGCCGCTGGCGCTGATCCCCGCGCTCAACGGTCTCGGATGGGCCATGGAAAACAGCCTCGAGAACCAGCGCATGGTGGCGTTAGTGACCCTGATCATCATTACCGTGCTCAACATCTACGGCGTCAAGCTGGTGGCGATCGTCAACAACACCGGCGTGGTGTTCGAAATCCTGGGCATGGTGGTGTTTGCCCTGATCCTGGCTGTGGCGTACAACCATCAAGGGGTCGGCGTGGTGACCCAGACCGGTGGCCAGGCGGTGACCTTCGGCAGCTTCACCGCCGCCATGTTCATGAGCCTGTTCGTTATCTACGGCTTCGACACCGCTTCAACCCTGGCGGAGGAGACCCGCGATCCGCGGCGCGAGGCCCCCAAGGCCGTGCTGGCGTCCATCATCGGCGCCTTCGTGATCGGGACCATCTTCCTCTGGGGCACGCTGATGGCCATCCCCAACGTGGCTGACGCCATCAAGAACGCGATGGGCCCCGCCCAGATCATCGAGGCCAATTTCCCGCCCTTCTGGGCCACCGTCTACCTGCTGGTGGTGGTGGCGGCGATCTTCGTCTGCTGCCTGTCGATTCAGACGTCGACGATCCGCCTGATGTTCGGGATGGCGCGGGACAACCAGCTTCCCTTCTCCCAGTCGCTGGCCAAGGTGAGCCCAACGCTGCACACGCCGGTCAGGGCCTCGATCGCAGTCGCCCTGCTTGCAGCTATCCCTCTGCTGCAGTACGCCGGCGCCGCCTACATCGCCATCGCGGCGACGGGCATGATCTACCTCAGCTATTTCCTGGGGAACCTTGCGACCCTTCGGGCTCGTCTCCGCGGCTGGCCAAAACAGCGGGGCGCGTTCAGCCTCGGTCGGTGGGGCGTGGTGCTGAATTCTCTGGCCCTCGTCTGGGGGGGCAGCATGCTGGTGAACTTCACCTGGCCCCGGGCCTGCTGTAATCCGAAGCCTACCGAAACAGTGGTGGGCAATGTCCAGCTGCTCAACCTCCCCCTCACCTTCCTCAACAATATTCCCGTGCTGTGGACGGTGTTCGGCACGATTTTCCTGATCGGGGCGGTGTACTATTTCGGCGTCCAACGCAAGAAGCCGATCTCGGCGGTGGTGGCGCCAGCGGCGTAGGGCTGCCGAGCTGCTGCCGGGGTGCGGACTCCGGCAGCCGCTGCTTCCCAATCAGGCAGGCTGCACGATGGGCTGATAGTCTGGGTTGGGTTGCTCGTCCTGATGAGACGATCGGATCGGGGTCCGTGCCGGTTGCGAGCGGAGGTTGGATCAGACTAACCTACTGACGCCTGACGCCGCTATCCTCATTCCGGAGATGGTTCGATGTCCTGGCTCGTCCTTTTGTTCGCGTCACTCGGGGCGGCACTCATCCTGGGAGCGCTGACCTTTGTGTCTGCCCTCATCGGTGTCCTGGTCACCGCCATGATCGTCCTGATGTGCGGACCGCTCATCGACCGTTACCTGGCAAGGCGCAATCGCGGTCTGTAGGCCAGTAGCCGCTTACTCGGCGACCTCCGCCTCCGGCGTGGTGGCCGATCGTAAAGCAGCGTCATAGTTCATCTTGAGGCTGCCCTGCATCTCCCGCAGTCCCCTCACCTTGAGTGGCATCCCCCCACCTCCGCGGACCAGCATTCCCATCCGGCCGGCGGTGTCGGCCAGGCCACTCAGGCTGAGCGCGGCAGAGTTGCCCTTGATGTCGTCGAGCAGGCGGCCAAGGCCGCGCAGGATGGCTTCGTCCACCTTGGGACCCGCCATCCGCTCCACGAGGCTATAAATCCGCTGGAGCTTCGGCACCAAGAGCTCGAGATAAGCCAACTGGGCTTGCTGGCGGCTGGAAAGTTTTTGGACCATTGTTGATTTAGGTTGGGAGCAGCCAGAATCTAACGCATTAGCCACTCCGCAGTGTCTCAGGCTGAATCCTGGATCGATCCCATCCGTAGTAAGAAGACGTTTTTCAAGTGTGCCTGACCTGGCCGCCCTCCGCGGCAGGCCGGGTTGTCGATTCCCGGGTCTCCCGAACGACGAGACTGTGTGGACATCAGAGCGAGACATCGTCTGATACCGTAAATACCGTGCCTGACCAATGACGCGGGACTAAATCAATGAAAATTTCGGACCTCTCGATTCGCCGGCCGGTGCTGGCCAGCATGCTCAGTGCAGCCCTCGTGCTGTTCGGGGTCCTTGGGTACACCCGCCTGTCGGTTCGGGAGTTTCCCGACGTGGATCCGCCGATCGTCTCGGTGACTACGGAGCTGCCCGGGGCAAATCCTCAGGTCGTCGAATCCGCGGTGACCGACATCCTCGAGGAGGAGTTGAGCACGATCGAGGGCCTCAGGACCCTGACGAGCGCCAGCCAGGAAGGCTCCAGCAACATCACTCTCGAATTCAACCTGGACCGGGACGTCGAGGCTGCGGCGCAAGACACTCGCGACAAGGTCTCCCGGGTGCGTGGACGACTGCCGGAAGACGTTCGCGAGCCGGTGGTGGCCAAGCAGGAGGCTGACGCGCAACCCTTCTTCTGGTTGGCTCTCTCCGGCGAAAACTACGATCTGCTCCAGCTCTCCGACATCGGCGACCGTCTGGTGAAGAGCCGGCTTCAGACGCTCCCGGGAGTGGGCCGGGCCCAGATCTTTGGGGAGCGACGCTTCTCCATGCGGGTCTGGCTCTCCGCCTCCGAGCTCTCGGCACGGGGGCTTACCGTGCAGGACGTGCAGCAGGCCATACGTAGCCGTAACGTCGAGGTTCCCGCGGGCCGCATCGAGTCCGCCCGGCGGGAATTCACGGTTCGCTCCCTGGGCGAGCTCAAGACCCCAGAGGAGTTTTCCAACTTGGTGGTCTCGAACCGCGATGGGGTTCTGACCAAGCTCAAGGATTTGGCTCGAGTCGAGCTGGGGCCGGAGGACGAGCGCAGCGCGCTCCGCTACAAAGGCACGCCGTCGGTGGCCATCGGTGTCATTCGCCAGTCCAAGGCCAATATCATTCAGGTCTCTAACGCGATCCTGAACGAGTTGCCCCGGATCCAGCAATCACTGCCGGCCGGAGTCACCATTAACGTAGCGTTCGATCAGTCCATTTTCGTGAAGCGTTCCATCCAGGAAGCGGAAGAGACCCTGGGCATCGCGGCCCTGCTGGTCGTGATCATCATTTTCATCTTCCTCCGTAACCTGCGGGCGACAATCATCCCCGGTCTTGCCATCCCCACGTCCATCGTGGCGGCGTTCGCGATCATGTACTTCCTGGGCTTCTCCATCAACAACTTCACTCTGCTCGCGCTCACCCTGGCCATCGGCATTGTGGTGGACGACGCGATCATCGTGCTGGAGAACGCCTACCGGCACCAGGAGGAGCTGCACGAGAGCCCGGAGGAGGCCGCCACCAACGGTACCCGGGAGATCGCCTTCGCCGTGTTGTCGACCACGATCGCGCTCGTCGCGGTGTTCACCCCGCTGGCCTTCCTCAAGGGATCGACTGGTCGTCTCTTCAACGAGTTTGGGATTGCGGTGGCCGGCGCGGTGATCATCTCGGGGTTCGTCGCGCTGACCCTGACCCCGATGCTGTGCGCCAAGATCCTCCGCGTGCCCCCGCGGCATGGGAGGCTCTATCGGATTCTCGACCAGGGATTCCAAAGCCTATCCTCTGGTTATGCCCGGAGCCTGGCACTCGCTCTCAGACACCGCCTCGTGGTCGTCGTTGCCGCGCTCCTGGTAACCGCGAGTGCGGGCCTGGTCTTCCGCTCCCTGAAACGCGAGTTCATACCACCGGAGGACCGGGGGTATTTTTTCAATATCATCATCGCGCCCGAAGGCTCCTCGCTCGCGTATACCGATGGCTATCAGCGGCAGGTGGAGGCCATCCTGGCACGCACCAAGGACGTCGACAAGTACTTCAGCGTCGTTGGATTCTTCGGAAGCGTGAGCCGCGGAATAATCTTTACCAACCTCACCGATTGGTCGCGCCGAAAGCGCTCGGTTCAGGACATTATCAGCGAGGTCCAGCCGCAGTTCTTCGGGATTCCCGGAATTTTTGCGTTTGCCAACAACCCGCCCGCGTTCGGTTTCGGGAGCCCCGTACAGTTTGTGCTCCAGCATCCCGACTTCGCGCTACTGACCCGCGCCAATGACACCCTCCTGGCGCGGGCGCGGCAGGTCAAGGGACTCATTAACATCGACAGCGATCTTCGGGTCAACAAACCGGAGCTGACGGTGAACTTCGATCGGGACCGGGCGGAAGATCTCGACGTACCGGTCGGTGACGTGGCCACCACCCTTCAGGTGCTGTTGGGTGGCAACCGCACCAGCACCTTCACCCGTAATAACAAGCAGTATTACGTAATGGTCCAATTGGACCCCCGTGCCCGCGCCACCCCCAGCGATATGACCGGCCTCTATGTGCGCGGTCGGGGAGGTCAGTTGGTCAAGCTGGAGGCTGTCGCAAAGGTGGAGGAAGGCGTAGGACCACGAGCGCTCAATCACTTCAATCGGGTGCGTTCCTCCACGATCACCGCAGGGCTGGCACCGGGGTTCACCCTTGGCGAGGCACTGGACTCCCTGAACCGCATCGCCAAGGAGGTGCTCCCGCGCGGAAGCAGCACCGCGCTGGCCGGGGAGTCGCGTGAGCTGGAGGAGAGCGGCACCGCGCTGTACTTCGCGTTCCTTC